>PKVZ01000131.1:0-31506 GCA_003131635.1 Acidobacteriaceae bacterium | reverse complement strand
TCCTGAACAGCATTTCGTAGAAGTTCAAATCATTTTGCCCGAAGGAGCAGCGCAACGGGAGTTGCAGCTTCCAGTCTGGAATGCGCTCTACCAGGTCCGCAACTTTGCGCAATACGTAAACTGGGTCCGCGCCAAGGACCGTGCCGGACGGCCACTACCCTTACTCGAATTGAACGATAGCCGTTGGCAGATCTCAGGCGCCGAAGGCGGCGCAGTTGTCGAGTATCAGATTTACGTCGACTCCTTCGGCCCATTCGGAGCGCAACTTAGCGCTCATCATGCTTTTTTCAATTTGGCGCAGCTTCTGATGTACGCGGTGGACGCTCGAAATGACCCAATGGCAGTGCGCTTCAACCAGGTTCCCGAGGGATGGCGTATCGCCACGCCCCTGACTTTTTCCCAGGATGGAATATACAGCGCTGACAATTACGATCGCCTTGTCGATTCTCCAGTGGAGATTGGAACGTTTAAAGAGTCGGATTTCGACGAGGGCGGCGCGCATTATCGTGTTGTGGTTGACGCCGAACCCGGCGACTACGATATGGAAAAAATCGCCGCGATGTTGCACAAGGTCGTGATTGCGGCCACAAGTTGGATGGACGATCGCCCCTTCGACACCTACATGTTCCTCTACCATTTTCCGCGCGGACCCGCAGGCGGCGGAATGGAACACTCCTACTCAACCGCGATCGACGTGAATGCGGACGTGTTGGCCCGCTCCCCGGAAGTCCTTACCTCGGTGACGGCGCACGAATTTTTTCATCTGTGGAACGTAAAGCGAATCCGCCCGCAAAACTTGGAGCCGGCGGACTACACCAAAGAAAATTATACGAGGGCGCTTTGGTTTAGCGAGGGATGCACCAGCGCCGCCGCGGATATTATCCAGTTACGGAGCGGACTGCTTGACGAACCTCACTTCGAGCAGCAACTCGCCTCTGGAATCGGCGAACTTGAGCGGCGCCCGGCGCATCTCACCCAGTCCGCAGAAGATTCCAGCTTGGATGCCTGGCTCGAAGGCAACTCCTATTACCGCCGCCCAGAACGCAGCATTTCGTATTACAACAAAGGCGAGTTGCTGGGAATCATTTTGGATTTGGCGGTGCGCGATGCCAGTCATGGCCACACCTCTCTGCGGGAAGTCTTTCAGTGGATGAATGAGAACTACGCCAAGAAAGGACGGTTTTTCCCCGATTCCGACGGCGTGCGCCTGGCCGCCGAAGCCGTGGCCCATGCGGATCTAGGCTGGTTTTTCACAAAGTACGTTCAAGGCACAGAAGAGATTCCTTGGAACGATTTCTTCCGTTCTGTGGGACTGCGTGTGATCGAGGAAAAGAACACAGCGGCGGATGCGGGATTTGCTGCCTCGCGAAACTTCGACGGCCCCATGACCGTCTCGGCAGTGGCCGCGGACAGCGAGACCCAGCGAGCCGGGCTGCAGGTAGGCGACATGATTCTTGAAATCAACGGCAAAACAGCGGGACAGGAATCCTCTGATGATATGGCCGGGCTCGCCGCTGGCGACACGATTACGGTGAAGGTGCGCGGCCGGCGGGGCGGAGACCGTGAGTTGAAGTGGAAGGCCGGTAGTCGTGAAGAGATCACCTACGAACTTAAAGGTCTGGAGAACGTTAGCGCGGAACAGCAGGCGCGTCGCGCAGCATGGTTGATGGGTGAGGCACAGGTTTCGCAAGCGGCACTCTCGCACTAGAGCACATCCAGCCAGCGCGTATTACAGAGGCAAATTCAAAATGATCCGCACCATCACGATGCTCGCCTTCTGGGTGTTGGCCGCGCCCGTGGCAGCCATGATCGGCTTTCCCTGGACGTTGATCGCAGGCAACGTGAACCTGCTCTACCGCATGTTCATGTTCGGCGCATGGAATGGCGTGCGGGTGACCGGGGTACGCGTGCAAACCGTGGGGCTGGATAAGCTGGACCCTGAGCGAACCTACATCTTCATGTCAAATCACGTCTCAAATATCGACCCCCCAATCACGATTCCGCTAATCCCAAAGCGTACTTCCGTGATGGTGAAGAAGGAATTATTCCGTTTTCCGATTCTGGGGCGGGCCATGCGGATGGGATCACTAGTCCCCGTCGATCGCGGGAATCGCGATGCTGGCATCGAGTCCGTACGCGCCGCCAGGCAGGTCGTGCAGCAGGGCATCAATATGACGATCTATGTGGAGGGCCATCGCTCGTTCGACGGAAAACTCCTGCCGTTCAAAAAGGGCCCATTCTATCTAGCGATGGAATGCGGAGCGCCGGTGGTTCCGATTACCATTGTCGGCACGCACGATGTGATGCCCAAGGGAAGGTTTGCAATCAAGCGAGGAACGGTGACCGTGATTTTTCACTCTCCCATCGAGCCCAAAGATTTCGGCAGCCGCGAGTGTTTGATGGAGAAAGTCCGAGCGGTGATCGACAGCGGGCTTCCGGCGGAGCACAGGAGTGCTCCGACAACCGCGACGTGAAGAAGTGACTATTCTTTCCGAGTCTTTACCCGCAACGCACGCGCCATTTCCGGCAGCTTCGACAGCAGCGCGGAATATTTCAGCCATAACTTGTGATCCACTGCGGGAGCTCCGCTGACCAGCGCGCCAGCGGCAATATCATGGGCCACCCCGCTCTGCGGCGTCACGATCGCGTCGTCCCCAACCTTACAGTGCCCAACCACGCCAACTTGCCCAGTCAGAATCGCTCGATTGCCGATTTCCGTCGACCCGGCAAGCCCCACCTGCGAGCACAGAAGCGCATCTTCGCCCACTTGCGATCCATGGCCCACCTGTACCAGATTGTCAATCTTGACCCCGCGCCGGATGCGGGTTTCGCCGACGCTGGCGCGGTCGATGCAGGAATTCGCCTGCACTTCCACGTCATCTTCAATCACCACGGGCGCGGGCTGAGGAATCTTATACCAGCGTCCCTCCCGAGTCTTGGCGAAGCCAAAGCCGTCTGCCCCAATCACGACTCCATTTTGCAGCAATACATTGTTACCGATGCGGCAGTTTTCCCTGACCACCGCATGAGCGTGCGCGAAAAAACTCCTCCCGATCTTCACTCCGCGATAGATCACGACCTGTGCCAGCAGCACCGCATTGTCACCAATTTCGACATCCTCCCCCACCACCACGTAAGGGCCGAGATGCGCACCGCGTCCAATCTTCGCCGAGGGATGCACCACCGCAAGAGGATGAATCCCCGGCGCATATTGCAGCGGCCGGTGAAAGAGTTCGAGCGCACGAGCAAAAGAAAGATAAGGATCTTCCGCCCGCAACATGGCCGTCGAAATCGCAGGGAAGTCCTCGGCCACAATTACGGCCGACGCCTTCGTCGAGCGCGCCGCAGCCGCATACTTGGAGTTGGAGACGAATGTGAGTTCCCCCGGCCCCGCCTGCTCAATGCCGTTAAGGCCGACGATCTCAATGTCAGCGGATCCGTTCTCGATACGAGCGCTAAGGGCGGATGCGATCTCTGCAAGTTTCATGGGATCGAAATGATGTCCGAGTAAATCGTACACCAGGAAAGATGTGTTCCATAGCTGGCCATCGGTTCCAGATGCCGGTGGCGCCACCGCAATTTCATGCTTCGGAGTATCTTCTCAGAGCCGATTCATTCCATTCCTAGCTCCTTGGCTAGGGCTTTCCATTTGCTTTCGACCAACGCCTTCGTCTTTGCATCCATGACGATTTCATCGGGCCAGGGGCGGGTGAAGCCTTCGGTGGGCCATTTGCGGGTGGCGTCGATGCCCATCTTGGAGCCGTAGTTGGCGAGGCGCGAGGCGTGGTCGAGAGAGTCGACGGGGCCGAGAGTGAACTGGATGTCGCGTTCGGGGTCGATGTGGTTCAGGACTTTGAGGGTGACGTCGGGGAGGTTCTGAACGTCTACGTCTTCGTCGACCACGATGATGACTTTCGTGAACATGGCCTGGCCGAGCGACCAGATGGCATTCATCACTTTGCGGGCTTGGCCGGGATAGGACTTGCGGATGGAGACGATCATTAGATTGTGGAAGACGCCTTCGATGGGTAGATTGATGTCGATCAATTCAGGAATCGTGAGGCGCATGAGCGAAAGAAAGACCCGCTCAACGGCTTTGCCCATGAAGGCGTCTTCCATGGGGGGCTTGCCGACGATGGTAGTCGAGTAGATGGGATCTTTGCGATGGGTGATGCATTGCACGTGGAAGACGGGGTAGAGATCTTCAAGCGAGTAGAAGCCAGTGTGGTCGCCGAAAGGGCCTTCGGTGCGGAGTTCATCAAGGTTGACGTAGCCTTCGAGAACGATTTCGCTGGAGGCGGGAACTTGGAGGTCGACGGTTTCACATTTGACGAGTTCGACGGGAGCGGCGCGGAGAAATCCAGCGATCAAATATTCTTCGACGTCGGGTGGGGCGGGGACGATAGCGGAGAAAGTTACGGCGGGGTCGGTGCCGATGGCGACGGCGACCTCCATGCGGCCGGAGGGATGATTTCCTTCAGCGAGAACCTGGCCTCCGGAAGTGCGGGCCATGATGTCAACGGCTGCAGAGTTTTTATTTCTGGCGAAGTCAAAGTTCCCACCCACGCCACTGGACGGCTTGAGTGGGACACCGGTTTCCGGAGAGCTGCCAGCATTGCGGAGGGCTTGGCGGTAATGTTCAGCCGCAACTTTTTGCCTCTGCCAATGCGCTCCAGTCGTATTTTTGTCATAGACCTGGAGGCGATACATTCCGACGTTGCGTTTGCCGGACTTGGGGTCACGAGTGATTACGCAAGGGAGAGTGATGAAGCGGCCGGCGTCTTGCGGCCAGCATTGCAGGATGGGGAAGTCGAGGAGGGAGAAGTCGCCGTGCTTGATGACTTCTTTACAAGGGCCGGTGGAAACGGTCTTAGGAAAAAACTTTCCGGCCTCGGTGAGGAGCGGAAGCATCTTGAGTTTGTCGAGGAAGCCTTGCGGGGATTTGAGGTCCAAAAAGACGCGGATGCGGTCGGCGAATTCGTCGAAGGAGTTGACCCCGAGGGCGAGCTTCATGCGGGCTTCCGAGCCGAATTGATTGATTAGGACTTGCGAGCCGGGATGATTTCTTATGTTTTGAAAGAGTAGAGCGGAGCCGCCAGGTTTGCCGGTTTTTGACTTGCTGACGCGGTCGGTTATTTCTGCGATTTCCAGGATCGGGTCAACTTCGGTCTGGATGCGCTTGAGTTCGCCGGCTCGATCCAGCGCGGCGATCCATTGGCGGAGGTCATCGAAGGGCAAAGAAGGATCTCCTGGGAACTGATGATTATACCGATAACCCCTTGCCACGGATTTGCGCGGATTGACACGAATAGCGATTAACACGAATAACACGAAAAGCTTGAACGCAGAGGGCGCAGGGGATCACGGGGTAAAGCCTCTTACAGTTTGGATCGGAGCATGCTGATTACATCGTCGGAGGTGATGACGCCGACGAGTTTGTTGCGTTTGTCGATTACAGGGAGCGTGACGAGATTGTATTTGTCGAAGAGTTCCGCGACTTCGTTATCGCTGGTGGTTTCGTGAGTGGAGACGAGCGGCTCGGAGGTGAGCGAGAGAAGTGGCGTATCGGAATGGGCTAGTACGAGTTTGGCGAGGGGAACCGCGCCGGCGAGCGTGCCGTGGGAGTCTACGAGATAAATGGTGCCGACAGTTTCCACGCCGCCTTCGAATTCGCGAAGGACTCCGATGGCGTTCTCTACCGTCGCCGTGACCGGGAGTGCGAGGAACTCCGTGGTCATGCGGCCAGCAGCGGTTTCTTCGCGGTGCTCGAGCAGTTCGACGACTTCCTGGCTGGCCTCGGGCTCCATCTCGACGAGGATTTGTTCGGTGTGATCCTGGGAGAGATCGGCGAGAAGGTCGGCGGCGGCGTCAGGATCCATCTCCTCGACGATGTCGGCGGCGCGCTCAGAGTCGAGCGACTCGACGATGGATTTCTGAACTTTGGGGTCGACTTCTTCAAGAGTTTCGGCCGCCACTTCTTCGTCGAGAGTGCGGAAGACGGCTTCGCGCTCGTCGGGGGCGAGGTCTTCTACGATGTCCGCAATGTCGGCGGGATGGAGCTTGGCCAGACCTGCGTTAGAGATTTTCAGCTTGATGCGGCGGGCGGGATCGGTTTCGATGAGATCGACGAAAGTCCAGGGGATGGTGCGGGGAGGAATTTTCTGGACGAGGAGTTGCAGAGCGGTACGGGGTGCGAGGCCGCGCAGGAGGCGGCGAACCGCGCCACGGGCACCGATATCGATAGAAGTAACCCGCATTGTGGTATGCGGGTTTCCGGGTGCAGCGACGGAATCGATTTGGAGTTCGACATCATTGACGCGGACAACTTTGCGGCCATTGATGTCGATGACCTGCTGATCGAGCAGGTCACGATCAAGGAGAAATAATCCTTCGGCGCCGTTCGCAGCGGGCCAGTCGGCGGGGTTCGTGGAGGTGTGAATATTCGCGTCGATGGAGGAGATGGCGGAGAAGGGAAGCACGCGGTTCCCGGATTTTGTTTTGACGATGAGAGAAGCGACGCGGGTGCGGTCTTCCTGCGGGGCGAGAGTGACTTCGCGCACTCGTCCGGAGGGCGCGCCGGACGGGTCGTACACCGTGGCGCCGAGAAGCTCGGAAAGAGGCAGCGTAGTCATCACGGGTAGAGGATAACGGAGATTGGCGGGATAGAGAACTGAAATGTAGGGGCGGCAGGAGAAATGTTACGGTACGGCGCTAAGACCGGTCGATGAGCACTCGGAGCTCCGATTAGAGGACTTGTATCGTGAAGCCACGCTTTGTGAACGCATTGTTGCTCTGGCTTTTGTTGATCACGCCCGTGTTGTTCGCCAAGTCGCCACCGGCGAGAAACTCGCGTGAGGGCCTGCGTGGCGCGAACCTTTTAATTCACAGACCGTTATAATCTGAAACAGTGCCGCTTCTTTTTGACATCTTCGGGCAGACACTGCGGACTCTGTGGGGGCACAAGCTGCGGTCGTTTCTAACCATGTTCGGGATTGCTTGGGGAGTGTTTTCGCTGCTGCTGCTGGTGGGGCTGGGGGAGGGGTTCCGGTCCGGAAATAAAAAGCAATTCGATACTCTGGGCGAGAACGTGATGTTCATTTGGTCGGGGCGAGCTCCTGCGGTGCAAGGGAGTTTTACGGCGCTGCGGCAGTATTACCTGACCTACCGCGACTACCTGGATATTCTGCGGGAGTGCACGAGTGTGGGAGCGGCTGCGCCGGTAATTTCACGGAGCGACATCCGGGCGGTGAGCGATTTCTACCAGGCCAGCGGTCAGATCAACGGCGTACTTGCAATGTTCAACCAGATCCGTTATCTGCCGATTCAGAACGGGCGCTGGCTGGATGCCATGGATGACGCGCAGAAACGGCGGGTGATTGTGCTGGGCGACGAGGCGCGGCGGACGTTGTTTTCCGGGCGGCCCGCGGTGGGCAGTACGATTCTGCTGAATGGAGTGCGCTTTGAGGTGGTGGGAACGCTGCAGCGCATTGGACACGGGGATAATAACAATCAGAACCTGAAGTGCTTCATACCCTACAGCACGATGCATGAATATTTTCCGCCGATAAATGTCGGCGAGGGGCAGGACGTAATTTCGCTGATTGAGTATCAGCCGAAGTCGCGCGCATTGCATGAAGCGGCGCGGCTGGAAGTGCACAAGGTGATTGCACGGAATCATGGGTTCGATGCGAGTAATCCGGATTCATTCGACGAGTGGGACACGGTGAACACGGTGGACCAGGTGGGAAAGATTTTCGACGCGATGAATGTTTTCCTGGGAAGCGTGGGGCTGGTGACTCTGGGACTGGGGGCGATTGGGATTATCAACATTATGCTGGTGGCGGTTGCCGATCGGACGCAGGAGATCGGATTGCGAAAGGCATTGGGGGCGACGAACGCGAGCATCATGTTTCAGTTTTTTGTGGAAGGCGCGTTCCTGACAATGTTGAGCGGGTTTGTTGGAATTGCGGCGGCGGCGGGCGTGATGGCGATCCTGTCGGGAGTGTCGCTGGGGGAGGGATTCGATCCGCCGAAGCTGGTGGCGCGGACGGCGGTGTTGGCAGTGGTTTCTCTGGGAGTGGCGGGGGTGGTGGCGGGACTGTATCCGGCGCGGCGAGCGGCTTTGTTGCAGCCGGTGGAGGCGCTGCGGAAGGAGTAGCTAGTACCTGGTACCGAGAGAAACTTTCGCCACGGATTTGCGCGGATTCACATGGATTAAGACCAAAGTCTTAGCTACAGAGGGCGCGGAGTTCGGCTAGACGCTAGGAGCTAGCAGCCAGAAGCTAAATTATGCATCGGGATTTGTTGGGACAGGCGTTTGCGGCGATGAGGCATGACTTGCGCAAGACCACACTTACCATGGCTGGGATGGCGTGGGGGATTGCGACGGTGGTGCTTTTGCTGGCCTATGGGAATGGATTTGGGACCGCGATTGAAAACATCTTTCAGAGTTTTGGGGCGACGGCGGTGGGGATTTTTCCGGGGCGGACGTCACAACAGGCAGGCGGGAATAAAGCAGGAGTGCAGGTGCGGTTCACGAATGACGACATTGAATTGTTGCGGAATAACGTCCCGCTATGCAGGCACGTGGTGCGGATGTCGCAGAAAGATTCCTCGGTGCAGAACGGAAACCGTACGTTCACGATGCCGGTGATGGGGCTGGATGCGGCGATTGAGGACATTTGGAATCTGGATATCGGTCAGGGACGTTTTCTGGATGACGCGGATAACGGGCGTCACGCGCTGGTGGCGGTGATTGGGTCGGAGGCGAGGGATAAGTTGTTTTCGGGAGCGCCCACGGTTGGAGAAGACATCCGGATTGACGGGGTGGAATTTCAAGTCGTGGGAGTGGTGAAGCCGCGGATGCAGGAAGGCGATGACGACGATAACCGGACAATCTACATTCCGTATAACGCAATGAATGTCTTGAAAGACAATCATTATCTGGATGGGATTTGGATGGATTCACAGGGACTGGATCATGACAAGCTGGACCAAACGGTGCGGGACACGCTGGCGACGGCCCACAACTTTAGAGCGGACGATTTGCGGGCGGTGCAGATTTTTGACGCGCAGAAGCAGCTTTCACAGTTCGGAATTATTTCGCTGGCGCTGAAGATACTGCTGGCCTTCATCGGGACGCTCACGCTGGGGATTGGCGGAGTGGGACTGATGAACATGATGCTGGTTTCGGTGACGCAGCGCACGCGCGAAATTGGAGTGGAGAAGGCGTTGGGAGCGCGACGGCGGGACATCTTGTTTCAGTTTTTAGCGGAGGCGATGGCGATTACGGCGGTCGGCGGAGCGTTGGGGATCGCGTTGTCGTATCTGGTATCGGTATCGCTGGGACGGATAACATTTTATAGCGCGATGGCGAAACATGCGGAGGCGGCCGACATCCGGCTGATTGTGTCGCCGATGATCCTGGTGGTGGCAGTGGGGATACTAGCGGTGGTGGGCGTGGTGAGCGGGATGGTGCCGGCGATGCGCGCGGCGGGACTGGATCCGATTGAGGCGCTGCGCTATGAGTAGTGGCAGTTGCCGGTTGCCAGCTTCCAGTTGCCAGTAAATCGCAAAGATTATTTACCACAGGGGTAAGGCAAATCATGGCAGGGTCTGATGACATTTTGAGTTTGGCTCCGCCGAAGGCTGATTTGCGTGTGGCATACGGGGGCGATGCGAATCAGTTTGTGGACTGGCGCATGCCGAAGACGAAAGGGCCGTATGCGGTGGCGATCTGCATTCATGGGGGGTACTGGCGCGCGAAATACGATCTGGAATACTTCGGTCATGTGTGCGCGGCGCTGGCGGCAAAGGGCGTGGCGACGGCGAATGTGGAATACCGGCGCGTGGGAAATCCGGGTGGAGGATGGCCGGGGACGTTCGCTGACATTCGGGCGGCGTATCAGTTTTTGTTGCAGAGCGCGGCGCGGTATGAGTTCGACGTGCGGCGGGTAATTGTGTTGGGACATTCGGCGGGAGGCCAGTTGGCGCTCTGTTTGGCGGCGCGTGAGGCGGGAGTGAAGGCAGTGATTTCGCTGGCGGGCGTGGTGGATTTGCGGCGTGCGTATGAGCTGCATTTGAGCAACGATGCGGTAGTGGAATTTCTGGGAGGGACGCCAACGGAAGTGGAGGATCATTATCGGGAAGCGGATCCGATGGAGCTCGCGATTCGGGCGCGCCAGCGGCTGGTGCATGGCAGCGCGGATGACATTGTGCCGCCGAGTTTGAGCAAGGATTATGTCAAGGCTAAGGCTAATGAGGATGCGCGATTGCTGATGATTCCCGGGGCCGGGCACTTTGAGATTGTCGATCCGCGATCTGAGGCTTGGAAGGATGTGGAGAGAGTTGTGATCGCGGAGGGAACGGCTTAAACACAGGAGGGCACAACGGAATCACAGCGTAGGCCTTTGTCCAGATCAGGCTGCGTTTGGTTCCCGTTTTTTTCTGGTCGTTTGGGGGCGGCCGGCGGAGTGTTCGGGACTACTGCCGGGTTCGGGGAAGTCGGAGTCGGCATCTTTCAGGATCGGATCCTGATCGCGATGACCCAGTTGGTCGGTAAGTGCTGCGTTGCCGTCGTGATGGTGTTCTTCGCCTTCGGTTGCGCCTTTGGCGCGGTCGGGATCGTTATCGGAAATTTTGGTCAAGGAACAACTCCTGTCTAATTGCTGAGACTGTTCACACAAGATCATTCGCCGGGGCGGGCGTTGGATGCGACTCCGAGTTTGCGCAGGCGCTCGCGGGCCTGCAAAGCTTCGGGAGAGCGCGGGTAGCGCTGGATCACGTGGCGGAGTTCGACCACTCCGTCGTCCTGTTTACCGAGTTCGATCAATGAAAAGCCTTTCTTCAACTGCGCGGATGCGACTTTGGTTCCGGTGGGAAAATTCTGCACAACCTGGTCGTAGCTCTGCGCGGCTTGCTGATAGTTGCCCTGCCGGAATTGAATTTCGCCGAGATAGAAATAGCAGTTCCCGGCGAGATCGGTGTTGGGATAGTACTTGATGTAGTCGGAGAATTCCTGGATGGCGAGATCGTTCTTGGCGCCGTTGTAATCGCGCAGGGCATTGTTATACAGCACGTCCGGCGGAGGGGCTTGAGCCATAGCCTGCTGCTGCGCCTGTACTTGCGCAGTGGAGGCAGCTGCGCTCTGCTGCGAAGACTGCATGTCTTCCAGTTGTTTGCTAACTTTGGCGAGGCGGGCTTTCAGTTCGTCAAGGCTGTCGTTGAGAGATTGAATCTGTCCGGAGAGCTGGTCGACGTGGCCGGAAGTGTCTCCCTGCTGCTTCTGCAGCGTAGCCTGGAGCGCACTCAGGGCGGCGGCGACCTTGTTGACAGCGTCGCTATCGCGTTCGACAAGATTAGTCATAACGCCCATGCGCTCGTCGAAGCTGCGCTGCATGGCGGTCATCTGTTCCTGCAGCTGCTGGACTTGGGTCTGCAGTTGGATGGTTTCTTTATTGACGCCCCACGCTGGAATCACGGCGAGGCATACCATCGAGAGCATAGCGAAAACAGCGGAGCGGAATTGTGGTTTCATAAGCGCAACTTTCTGTGATCTATTTTAGATGGATTAGGGGCACAGTAGGTTGTGAAGATTTAGGGACGGGAACCTGAAAGGGCATGGGCTGAGCGTTACTTACGTTCATGGAAATCAAGGCTGGAGAGTCGTGAGAGGAACGGGTCGGAGCCACAGCCCAGCATCGTCGGCACGGGCGAGACGCCCACGCGACAGCCGCCGAGACGGCGGCGCTACATTNNCGCGGCGATTCTGCTGCCAGCAGGACTCGTTTTCTTCCATGCAGAACGGTTTTTCTTTGCCGTAGCTGATGGTCTTGATACGGTTGGCGCTGACTCCGGCGGAAACCAACGCGTTCTTCACGGAAGAGGCGCGCTGGTCGCCCAAGGCGAGGTTGTATTCGGTTGAGCCGCGGGAGTCGCAGTGTCCCTCAATCGTGAAGTTGAGGTTGGAATGTTGGTTGAGGAATTGAGCGTCGGCTTGAATGGCGGCCTGCTGGTCGGGGCGAATGTCGCTCTTATCGTACTCGAAATAGACATCTTTGACGCTCTGGCCGAAGAGATCTTCTTCCGAGGGTGAAGGTGGCGGCGGAGGAGCAGCCGCGGGTGGAGGCGTGACAGTGAGACGCGTCGTAGCATCCTGACTGCCGCCAGAACCTTTGGCGACCAGGTGGTAGGTGGTGGAATCGCTGGGAGTCACTTGCTGCGATCCACTGGGCTGAACCGCGCCGATGCCGTCGATGGAAACGTCGGCGGCATTGGAAGTCTGCCAACTCAGAGTTGCGGATTGCCCTGGCTGAATGGTATCCGGGCTTACGGAAATGGATGCGGTCGGTGACGGGGGCGGTGGCGGGGGTGGGGGCGGCGGCGGAGCTGCCTTCTTGTGGCAGGCGCCGAGCATAAGAATAGCGCCCAGTGCAAAGGCGGTGGCGACAGACTTCAAAGTTTGCTGCTTCATGGTGGTCTTCCTCACGTATCCTCCTGCGAACTCGAAAGTGATCGAGTTCAGACGAAGTGAATTTATTTCCAACTCCAGTTTGGCTGCGAATTACGTCCGGTAAAAGTTAGCTGATGAAGCTTAGTGCCGTCGGCGAGCATTTCCCAAATTTCCTCCTTGCCGGAGCGGCTGGACTGAAAAACGATGTGGCGGCCGTCCGGCGACCACGAAGGGAAATCGTTGCGGCCGCCGTCATGGGTGAGCTGAACCCATTGTTTGCTCGCGATATCCATCAGGTAAATGTCGGAAGATCCGGGTTCGCCGGGTCCATACTTGCGGATCCAAGCCAGAGTGATAAATTGGCCGTTCGGCGACCAGTTGGGCGAAACGGCGTAGCCTTGATCGGTCATGCGTTGCTGGTTGGTGCCGTCGGCCTCCATCGTATAAAGCTGGGGCAGGCCGGTGCTGCCGCTGACGAACGCTATTTGGGCGCCGGTCTTGCGGTTCCACGCGGGAGAAACGTCGGGGCCCCTGCCGGTGGTCATGGGGTGCAGGTTTCCGCCGGAAGAATCGCAGACATAAATCTCTGAATGGCCGCCGCGCGAGGAAGAGAACGCCAGGCGTGCGCCATCGGGAGACCATGAAGGCGAAAGATTCGTACCGCCGAAGCGCGGGAAAGTGACGAGGCGGTTGAGGTCGGTGGAGTACATGAGGATGTCCCACCCGGACCTGGTCAAGGAACTAAAGGCGAGGCGGGAGCCATCGGGAGAAATTCGGGGCGAAAGCGAGATGGATCCCTGGTGGGTGAGTTGACGTTGATTGGAACCGTCGTAATCCATGACCCAGATTTCTTTGTGGCTGGAGCGATCACTGACGAAAAATATTTTACTTTCGGCGATGCCCTGAATACCACCGCCCAATCGGAAAATAATTTCGTCGGCGAATTTGTGGGCGATGAAGCGCGCGTTATCGTCGGTGGCGAGATCGGAGTACTGCTTGCCTAGGACTAGAGGCGAGGCGGTGTTTTTTACATCGTAAAGCCAGCCCTGAACCACGACTTTACCTGCGGCGACGCCGAGATTCCCGAACGCAAGCATGGCGGCGTTGGGCGGTGGAGAGTTCCAGACTCCAAAGGTGACTTCGGGAGGATTGCCCGGGACTTGCAGAGGATAAAAGCTCTTGGAGACGAGTTCGACGACACCGGAGTTGTCGAGGTCGTTCCAGAATGTGTCGTTGAAAGTCTGAAGGAGAGCGGTGTTCTGGGGATCGTTGTTGGCGGGCTTGAAGTCAGGGACGGCGAGGCGGACCTTGTCTACGCCAAGGCCAGAGCCAGTGCGTACCCAATCCTGAGCGAAGGCGGCTGACGCGAAGGAACAGATCAACAGGAGAAAAGTGCAGGTGCGCACGAGGGGAGCGCGGGGCGGGGCAGAGTGCGGAGCTAGTCTGCGTTTATCGTCCATCCGTCTGGAAATTTTGCACGAATAAAAATAAAAACATACCGCGAACGACAATATCGTAGTCCGATATGTTCTCATTGGCAAGCTACGTTCAATCATAGTCGAGAATTTGGAACCTAAAGAATCACCAGGACATTGCGTACACAATTTTATTTTTTGCTGTAGTCGAACCAATATTCTACTGAGATCTTCTTGCCGCTGTAGTCGGGCGGCAGTGGGCCGAAGGTATCGATACGTTGCAGGGCGCGGGTGGCAGAGACGTCGAGCGATGGGACGCCGCTGGACTGCTCGATCTGCACGTTAAAAGGGTGACCGTCGCGGGCCACGTCGAAAGTGATATAGACGCGCTGGCCGCCGGTGACGCGAGGATCGACCTCGTACTTCAGCCAGTTTTCTGAAACCTTGCGCTGAATAATCTGAACGTACCATCCAAACTTAGTGCCAAAGTCGCCACCGCCGCCAGTGACGCCGAAGCCGCCTTTGGCGCCGCCCGCGGCGAACGTGCCGTAGGGACCGCTGACTGGTCCGCCTTCGCCGAAAGCAACCTGATTGGTTTCTTCCTCGGGCGCCGGCTGGGGCTTCGCCTTGGTGGGGGTGGAAATTTTCTTGGGCTTAACTTTCGTATTCTTGCCTTGAATCTCGATGGCGTCGGGTTCCTTCTCTTCAATCTTTGGCTGGGATTTTGTGAGGCCCTTGGATTCGTTGGCCAGAACATTCTGGTTCTGGTTGGGCGCCGCGGATAGAGGAACGGAACTGACTAACGTCACGCCCATGGCGGACCCGCCTCCGCCAGAACCCCAGTCCGAGCCGTGGCCTCCGTTGAAGAGAATGGGATAGAGCAGGATGACGGCGGTGACGGCGATGTGGAAGCCTGCCGACCAGGAGAGGGCGCGTCCCCAACTATCGTGTTCGAAAAAAATCTCAGCGTTTTGCGCCATTTTCTTCCAAAGGCTGGGTGACGATGCTCACATTGGTGATGCCTGATTGTTTGACCGCGTCCATGACCGTGGCAAATGCGCCGAAGGGAACGTTCTCATCGGCACGGATAAAAATAAACTGGTTGCGAGGGTCGCGAATTTTCTGCTTGAGGCGGGCGGCGATCTGATTGATGTTGATGGCGTCGTTGCCGAGGAATACGCGCTGATCCTTGTTGATCGTGATGACGGTGCGTTCCTCGGAAATCTCCTTGACGGTGCGGGTTTTGGGGACGCTAACTTCGATGCCCGACTGCAGAACGGGAGCCGTAACCATAAAGATGATGAGCAACACGAGAACGACATCAACCAGCGGAGTGATGTTGATATCGGCCAGTGCGGTTTGGGTGCGGCCGTTGGGTGCGGTGAATGCCATTACCGCCTCACTTCGGCCACGGGTTGAGGCTGGATGCTCTCGATGGCGTTGAGCACTTCGAGGGAGAAGTCGTCTCCCCGGGCGGCGAAGACGCGGATGGAATTGCCGATCAAGTTGTAGGCGATGACGGCGGGGATGGCGGCGGCCAGTCCGGCGGCCGTGGTGATGAGAGCTTCGGAGATGCCAGGGGCGACGGCGCGAAGAGTTGCGCCGCCGGCGGTGCCGAGGCCGTGGAAGGCGTCGATGATACCCCAGACTGTGCCGAAGAGTCCGATGAAGGGGGTGACCGCGGCAGTGATAGCGAGCCAGGGCACGTTGCGCTCCAGGCGCGTGATTTCCTCGGAGGCGCCGATCTGCATTCCGCGCTGGACTGCGGTCAGGCTTCGGAGCGTGGCGGCCGGGGTTGTGAGTTGGCGCTTGTATTCCAGAAAGCCACCCTCGAAAACTCCGACCAGAGGGCTGGGACGAAACTGATCGGCGACGGCGGCGACATCCTGGAGGCGTTGGGCTTTGCGGAAGGCGCGAAGAAAGCGTCCGCTCTGAACCCGTGCGCGCCGCAGCAGGCTCCATTTGGTAAGAATGATGGCCCAGGAGATGAGGCTGAAGGCCAGTAAGGTTACGAGGACGAACTTGGCGACCGCACCGGTATTAGAAACTAGTTCAAGAATGTCGCCGCCGACGAAAAGGGCAGAGTATGAGAAAAAATGCATCGTGGTTTGAGAATACCTTGACGCGATTATAGATGATTCGCGGTGTTCTCTTGGCGGGACGTATCCTAAACATAACTCCTAAACGTCACCCAGGGTTGAAATGTTCGGCGGGGGGGCGATTCGCGAACTGAAATTCGCTGGTATACGCGGGCACGGGCGGTGACATCCAATAGGGGCAAGGGCTGGGAAATTTTTCCGGGAGGAAATATTTATGGCGAACTATGGAATGCTGCGAAACTATCGCTTCACGGATACTGCGGAAGACATCAGAGGATCCAAATTATACGGTTTGGATGACGAAAAACTGGGTAAGATTGACGATGTGATCTTCGACCATGCCGAAGGAACGATTCGCTATGTCGTGGTGGACACGGGCGGGTGGCTTTCGACGAAGCAGTTTATCGTGCCGGCGGACCGGTTACGGCCTTCTACGAAACACGATGACGACTTCGCGGTGGATCTGACGAAGGCGCAGGTGGAAAACTTTCCGCCTTATAAAGAGACGGATCTGGAGTCGGATGAGCAGTGGTCGGACTATGAAGGAAAGTATCGCTCGAAATGGGAGGCCGATCCGGTAATGCATCGCAAGGACACGGATCGCAATATCACTCCGACCACGCAGCAGATGCCGGGGAATTCGCCTTCAGCCCGGGCCGCAGGCGCGCCCCAGGCAGAAAACACGGGAGCGGCGGAGATCGAGGACACGAAATTCATCGAGCCTGGATTCGCCGCCGGGACTAGCACGGTTGAGATCGACAACACTGCGGTCGGAATCGGCCCCCGTTGGGACACGTTCCAGAACCGTTTGCGGGAGCGGCGCAAGGAAGTGATTCATACCGGATCGCGCGAGGACGAGTATCGCAAGGCCAGTTAGTTTACGGAAGTGTCTGCGGAGCCACGGCTTCGGTCGTGGCTTTCCTAATGGGAAGCAAAAGTCAAAATCTTCAACGGAGGGGTACAGCGGCTCAGAGAGGCAAAACGAGACTTAATTAATTTTGCAGCGTAGCGGAAGGGTCCGACAGGGCTATCAACTTGCCTACTGGATACTCCGACTGCGACAAGGGAGTGGAAGGTTCAGGGTTGATGATGGTGAGCACCTCGCCACTGTGGACTCCGCGCACCATCAGGCGGTCACTTTCGATGCCAACAACTCGATATTTCTCGTCGAAGATTGACATAGGAATCTTTACCAATTGGATGCCCAACTGGTCGTCCGCGATGCCGGGGAGATTGGCCAATGATTGCTCGAAGGTTCCGAAATGGGTCCGAGTTCGAATTGCTTTGATCATGCTGGGTAAAAGGGCTGCTTGCAGATAATCAGGTTGAACGTCCCGCCAATTCTTTTTCGGCGCCGCGGAAGAGCGCTCGCAGAGCGTTTACCACCAGTCGGGCCAACAGCATAATAATGACAAGCAGGGTTAAGGCAATGGAGGCGGCGGCGTAGGGATGGCGCGTGGCCAGCCAGGTGAGGCCTACGGCGAGTGCGTCCTCGCTTAAGCTCAGAGAAATATTTGAGAAGGGTTCCGGGGATGGTGTGACTGCCGCTCGCAGAGCGGTCTTTCCGCCGTGCGCGGCAAGCGCAATGAGGGCTCCCAGAAAAGCGGCGAGAAGTTGCTGGGCTGGTGTAAGTTGTCTGGTCGCGCCATAGGCCAGCAGTGCGGCGACCGGAACGCGAACGAAGGTGTGCAGAGCGCTCCAAACCAGATCGAAGGCGGGGATCTTGTCGGCAAAGAACTCGATCACAAATAGGACGACGCTGGCAGCGATGACGGGCCAGCTTTCAAGGAGCATTAGACCCGGAGGAAGCGGCAGATGCCCGAAGCGGCCGAGCAAACCTAACGAGGCAACGGTTGCATAGACATTCAGGCCGGCGGCAAAGGCGATGGCTGCCAGCACGGCAAACAGCTCGGGGAGCGGGATTTGCAGCCAGTTGAGCATTCGGAAAGATAATTAGGTCTTAGGTTTCAGGTCTTAGGTTTTAGGTTTTAGGTCTCAGGTTTTCGAGGTGACCGAGACCCACGACCTACAGACCCATCGGGGATTCAAAGCCGGGCCACAAAACGAAAGGGCCGCGTTCAGCGACCCTTGTATTCCAGTTTGCAATCCGCGCGGTTTACAGCGTGGATTCAATCTCAAAGCCCCAGGCTTCCAAAAGAGGCTCGGGGATGTACTTGGAGTTCTTGTTGCGGCGGGCCCACTCGCGCAAACGAGTGGAGCGCAGATATTGGTCCGGGGTGAGCTTGTATTCGCGCACCACCTGCTCGAACTCCGTGATGGTGGGAACGACCGGGCCGATCGGCTCGGGCTTGCCCCAGTTTGGATTTCCACGTCGCTTTGCCATGCAGAATGCCTTTCGTACAGATGGGGGATCAACTCAACCGCAATAATTGCTATCTATAAGATTCTCCGAGCGCTAAAGGGATGCACGGAATAAAAGCCCGCGCCCCACAAAGTGTGCAAAAGGGGTCCCGAAAAGCTGTTTGGAGACTCAGTATACTAGGGCAGTTAGGCGAGAAAGTCAATCACAATCTGGGTAATAATATACTTGACAAAATAGGATATTCGGCCTAGGATTCGAGCATGGAACCGAAGAGCCTACAGCAAGCCATCCTCTATTTTGCCAAGCCTGAGAACTGCCGGGAATATCTTGTTGCCCGTCGCTGGCCGGATGGCGTTGTCTGTCCGCGTTGCGGTGGTAAGAACGTCCTGTTCTTGGAGAAGTACAACCGCTGGCATTGCCGCGATAAGCACGCTGCCCCACAGTTCACTCTCAAGACTGGCACGATTTTTGAGGACTCGCCGCTAGGCTTAGACAAATGGCTTACGGCAATGTGGATGATTGTGAACTGCAAAAACGGGATCAGCTCTTGGGAGATTTCCCGCTCTTTGGAAGTAACGCAAAAGTCCGCATGGTTCATGGATCACAGAATCCGCATGGCATTGCAGAGCGGCTCGATCTACAAGATGGGCGGACCCGGCAGCGAAGTGGAAGCCGATGAAACTTTCGTAGGAGGTAAGGCTAAAAATATGCACGCATCGCGCCGCGCTCAATTCAAAGTTGCGCGTGAGACTTCGATGACTGGCGATGCGAACCTAGTGAATAAAACCGCCGTTTGGGGAGTGCTAGACCGTGAGCAGCGCAAAGTCCGCGCTACCGTGGTTCCGAAGGTCAACCGGGAAGCATTGCAGACCGCCGTCTTGAATCATGTGGAGCACGGCTCGAAAATCTACACGGATGAGGCCAGTGTTTATAAGGCTCTGCCGAACGAGTACACGCACGAATTTGTGAATCACATGGAGCGATACGTAAACGGACAGGTTCACACGAACGGACTTGAGAATTTTTGGAGTTTGATGAAGCGGACCCTGAGCGGAACATACGTAGCAGTGGAACCGTTCCATTTGCATCGGTACTTAGATGAAGCGATGTTTCGCTACAATAACCGCGCTACGAAAGAAAACCCGCTGAATGATTCTGACCGGTTCGACCTTGCCGTGCGGCAGATCGTAGGAAAGCGGCTAACGTATTCCGAACTCACCGGCAAGACACCGGAGGATAAATTACCGGCGTTCTAAATTTACGCAGGTAAGATTGCCTCGCGGGAAAAGGCGGTCCGATGCCAATACCGGTTAGCCAGATCACCGACAAGCAGCTTCAGGAAGTGCTCTCTTACATCGAGGGGCACTTCCTGGATTTGAAAGCAAAAGAGATTAAACCTTCAAAGCTAACCAAATCAATTTCAGCGTTCGCCAATGCCGATGGCGGGGAACTTTATATTGGAATTGCAGAGAATACGGCTCTCCCATTCCCGCACAAGTGGGACGGATTCGCCAAACCCGAAGACGCGAACGCCCATCTTCAAGTGTTTGAAAAGCTTTTTCCTCTCGGAGGGGATTATCTCTATAGTTTTCTATCACATCCGAGTAAAACCGGTATCATTCTACAAGCCGTCGTTCGCAAGACTAAAACCATCGTTAAGGCAAACGACGGGACCGCCTATATTCGCAGGGGAGCACAGTGCCTACCGGTTGAAACCCCCGCACAGTACGCCCTCTTGGAACGTAATAAGGGCATCACATCTTTCGAGACCGAACTTGTACCTGTAGCGTTGGATAAAGTTTGCAATTCAACGACAGCAATTAAATTTATTCTCGAAGTAGTTCCAACGTCCGAGCCGGAGGCGTGGCTGCGAAAGCAAGAACTTATTCGAGACGACAAGCCTACCGTAAGCGGCGTTCTTCTCTTCTCAGACTTGCCGCAGGCAATCATTCCCAAGCGCACGGGAATAAAAATCTACCGGTATAAAACGAGTGATCCTCAGGGAACGCGGGATACGCTCGTGGGTGATCCGATCAGCGTTGAAGGATGCGCCTATGACCTCATCAAGCAGGCCGAAGAAATCACGAGGCAAATCATCGGAGGTATTCAGATCCTCGGAACTAAAGGACTCGAACCAGTTACTTATCCAATCGTAACTCTGCATGAGGTCATCACGAACGCGGTGCTGCACCGCGATTATGGAGTTGCCGATGACATCCATCTCAGAATCTTTGATAACAGAGTGGAGGTAGAAAGCCCCGGACGGCTTCCAGCGCACATCACGCCAAAGAATTTCCTTTCGGAACGCTTCGCAAGAAATGGCGGTCTAGTCCGCATAATCAATAAATTTCCCAATCCTCCCAACAAAGATGTTGGTGAAGGCTTGAATACCGCATTCGAGGCGATGAGAAGTTTGAATCTGAAAGACCCTGTGCTATCTGAGCTTCCGCACTCGGTTCTAGTGCAGATCAAACATGAGAGACTGGCGTCCGCCGAAGACATCATCATGGAATATCTAGACAATAACCCCCTAATCACGAATAGAGTGGCGCGGGGACTAACCGGTATCAAGTCAGAGAACTCCATGAAAGTTGTTTTCTGGAGGCTTAGAGACAGGAAGCTAATACGACAAGTGCCGGGACGTTCCGGCTTTGCTTCCGCATGGCAAAAGAGGCCGCAACGTTCGTCACCGAAAAAGGAAGATGCCAAATGAAACCATTACCCGCACCGCACGTACCGGGAAAGACTGAGTTTGAGCGGTTCGATAACGCGATGCGGCAAGTGCTCACCGTATCGAAGGAAGAACTGCTAAAGCGGGAAGCGCGCGAGAAGAGCAAACCGGAAGTAAAGCGGCCCAAGAAATCCTGATTGGATTGCCTGCATGGGTCTGATGTCCAGAGCCGTAGATAAAATCCGAAATTTGAGCCTGTTTTACCAAGTATATTATTACCACAATCTGCTGGCTGTCGCTTCAATTCTCAGCTGCAACGACCTGTGTTTATTAGTGTTATCTAATGAGCAGTCGAGCATCCGCAAACTGTGGGAAGCGACAGAGTTACAAACGTAACCTGCAAGCCTCAGTGCTGGATTGATGAGCGCCTGGCATCGGATTACATTTGAAGATGCAGTTCTCCACCGCAAGATTACAGCACGAGTATCGGCGAGTTGGAAGGGTTTGAGACCCGGTATGAATTTGAAGTCACTGTTGCTTTGCTCAGACGAGAGAATCGGGCGCGTGCTGCGCCGCACGCTGGGCGATCTGGATATTGCGGTCGAACATTGTACCAGCGCGGAAGTTGCGTTGCGGCTTCTGACGCGAGACCGGTTTGAGGCAATCATCGTGGATTGCGCGGGCCCAGGCGCTGCCGATGTGCTGCGCGCCGCGCGCACAGCACCGTGCAACAAGCGGGCCGTGGCAGTCGCGATTCTGGATCCCGCCACCGGTTTGCGTTCCGCGTTCGAGATTGGGGCGCACTTTGTCCTTTATAAGCCAGTCTCCGCGGAGCGAGCCAAGGCAAGTTTCCGGGCAGCTCGCGCTTTGATGAAACGGGAACGTCGGCGTAACCTGCGGGTCTCGGTCAATCTACGGCTGGAGATGGTCAACGTCGAGTCTGGCGTCCGCATCAACGCAAACACTACGGATGTAGGGGAAGGTGGTTTGGCGGTTTCAATGCCCCGGCGCAGCAAGCCGCATGGCCGATGGAATTTATCATTCGCCCTTCCAGGTTCCGACCCCCGCGTAGAGGTAGCTGCGGAATTTGCATGGGAGGGAAGCGGCACGCAGGTGGGACTGCGTTTTCTGGACGCATCGCCGGAAGTGGCGCGTCAACTGCGCGAATGGCTGGGACGTAATACGGCCGATAGCGAGCAGGACGACCCTCCCGTACGTTGCCACCTCACCGACTTGAGCTTGCACGGCTGTTATCTCGATATTCCTTCACCATTCCCGGTTTCGACCCGGGTGACGCTTTCGATGAGAGTCGCAGGCATCGAACTGCGGTCCGAAGGGGTGGTTCGGGTAATGCATCCGGATAAGGGGATGGGGGTGGAATTCACGCAGACCACGGCGGAGCATCGTGCGTTACTCGAAAAATTTCTCGGCTGCCTGACAGAAAACCCCGACGCGTTACCCGAATTGCTGGTTGAGCCCGAGGGATTGGAGACTGAAAGAGCCCAGACTTTGCGAACGGCTTCCGAGGCCCGCGACCTGGACGATCCCTTGCTTGATCTCTTCCGTAATCACGCAGGGCTCGCGGCTGATTCATTCCAGACGGAACTTCGCAAGCAGCGAGGGGCTGCGGCCGCCGGCGCCTCCTGATCAAGCCCCAACCGCTGTGCAGTATTCTTATTGAGGCAGCGGAGTTCCTTCTGCCGGCCCGCCTTTTACCAAGTCAGTTTTCACCGTCGATTTCTGATTGGCCACCAGTTCGATATCGGTTTCAAAGTTCTGGTAGCCGGGCAGGCTGATTTTGATTTTGCGCTTGCCGGGTGCAACCAACAAGGCCTTGCCGATGCCGTTGAATTCTGCGACGTGGCCCACGAAAACGCCGTCGACAAAAACGGCCGCTCGATTAGGATTTACGTCCAGCTTGATTTCTGCGGTGATGTGGGGAAATTGAACTCGCGTATCTTTTTCCATCTTGACTTCGACAGACTGGATTTGTCCGCCTCGGACGTCGACCTTTTGAACGAAGTCCACATAGCCGCCCTGACGAACCGTGATTTCGTGCTCGCCGGGCAGCAATAAAAGCTTTTTTGATCCTTTCAGTTCCCGCAGATAGCCGACGTATTGTCCGTCGATCCAGACGCCTGAGGTACGCTCTACTTTTGTGGCGCCGACGAGGTCAATCTGGCCCAGGACATCGTTTCCCGCATGCAAGGGGCGAACAAAAATCACGCAGCCGAAGAGAACAACGGTGCAAACGATACTGCGAGCTATTGAACCAGATTTCATTAGGAGGCTCCACGCCGCAGTTGAGATGCGAAACGATGATGAATGGTAGCCGGCTAGGGCGGTGGATAACGAGTGGCAAGAGAGTTGCGTGAGAGAGCGGATGACGGCCCGCGAGCGGAAGGCTGGTAGGCTAGAATAATCGCGAGCCGGGATGGCGAAATTGGCAGACGCAGCGGACTTAAAATCCGCAGGGGCGAAAGCTCTGTGGGGGTTCGATTCCCCCTCCCGGCACCAACTCCGACGTAACGGTGCGGATCATTCCCGGCGTCAGCCATTCCTTGCTGCCGGACCCTGTCGGTCCGAATAGCGGTTGGGTTTATCTGCCTGCTTTCGCAACTTCGCCACAACTGCTGGACGTGATGACCAGCCGGGCCGCAACGCACTTGCTCACCAGCAGCAGGAAAGACAAGCAGCGCTGAGTGTTATCTTCGATGCGCTTATCTTCCGGCGGGAGTTCCAGGCGAGATGGAGCGCGGCGTCAACCCCGCGCTCCTCAGGGATTGCGGTAGCTGCCGTTAGAACCGGCAGACCTTTGTGGTTGGACTAGAACACGTTGGGAAACGTTGCTGCGCCTTCCTGGTGCACGGACTGCCAGGCGTGTGGGTCAAGTCCCAGCGCTTTCAGAATGGTTGGAGCTACCTCCATGGTTTCGACGGGCGGCCGTGGGGTTGGAGGCCGGATCTGGGACACGCAGGTGCGGCGCAAGTCGACACAAAACGAACTGCGTCGACCGGAATTGTCGTTGGGGTTAACCAATAAGTAATACAGCAGAAACTGTAAAGGCGTATTCGGGTTCAGTAGATAATATCTACTACTTCGCCTATGAAATTTTATGAGCTTAAGCCGCCAGAGGTTAGAAAATGAGTGTCGTCATCCAAATTCTGATCGCCGATGATCATGAGTTGTTTCGGCGCACCGCGCGATCTTTCATTGAATCTCAGCCCACTTGGCGTGTCTGCGGCGAAGCTGGCGACGGGATCGAAGCGATTGAGATGGCGAAGCTACTACGTCCGCAAGTCATCCTGATGGACATCAACATGCCTCGCATGGACGGTTTGGAGGCGACACGAATTATTCGCCGGGACCTTCCCGATTGCAACGTGATCATTGTCACCCAGAATCACGAAACGATCGCCCGTCAGCAAGCTGCCGCGGTCGATGCGAAAGGCGCGGTGACGAAATCGGAATTTACCCGAGAGTTGCTCTTAACCATGGAAAAGCTGTTCGAGAACCCGGCCTCAAAAACCATGGAAGACACTGGGGCACAAACCGCCGCCCTCACCCCGGGATGGGTGCGCGGCGGAGGGGCGTTGGGCCAACTGGTCCGGGAGTTCGATTGGACGAAGACACCGCTCGGTGCCATCGAAGATTGGCCACAAAGCTTGAAAACCGTAGTTCGCACCCTGCTCACGTCGCGCTTTGCCATGTGGATGAGCTGGGGGCCGGAACTCACCTTTCTCTACAACGATGATTACGCTCGTATGACCCTTGGCAAGAAACACCCGTGGGCACTGGGAAAGCCTTTTCGGGAGGTATGGACGGAAATTTGGGACGACCTTGCTCCCCGGATTCGGCAAGTTCTGGATACTGCCGAGGCGACATGGGATGAAGCCTTGCTTTTGTTTCTGGAGCGAAGCGGATATCGCGAAGAAACTTACCACACTTTCTCGTACAGTCCCCTGTCCGGAGACGACGGCGAAGTTGCCGGTCTTTTATGCGTAGTAACAGAAGAAACCGATCGCGTGATCGGCGAGCGCCGGCTCAAGACGCTGCGCTCTCTTGCGGGAGAGTTGAGCAAGACGATCACCGAGCAGGAAGTGGTCTCCTGCATCGCTCGCTGTCTCGGCGAAAATCAAAAGGACTTACCGTTTACCCTCCTGTATCTGTTCACGGAAGATGGGAGCGAAGCCCGCCTTGCCTGCCCAACCGGAATTGCGGAAGGTCACCCGGCCGCGCCAGAGTCAATTCGATTGACGGAAAGCAATCAGCCTTGGCCAATCAGCGAACTGCTCACTGGGAAAGACTCGGTCATCGTTGAGGACCTGCCGGAGAGGTTCGAGTCGGTCCCCTCCGGCTCCTGGGACAAGTCACCTTGGCGAGCGCTCCTCCTCCCCATCACCAGTCAGGGTCAAGACAAGCCTGCCGGAGTGATAGTCGCCGCTCTCAATCCATTCCGTCCCCTGGATGTGAGCTACGCTGGATTCATCAATCTCGTCGCCGGTCAGATCGCCTCCAGCATCGCCCATGCGCGCGCGTACTGGGCGGAAAAGAAGCGCGCGGAGGCTCTGGCGGAAATTGACCGCGCGAAAACCGCATTCTTCAGCAACGTGAGCCACGAGTTTCGCACGCCGCTGACTTTGATGCTGGGACCGCTCCAGGATCTGCTGTCAAGAAGTCAGACTCACCTTTCTCCAATGGCCAAGGACCAGCTCGACATGGTGAGTCGCAACGGCTCCCGGTTGCTGCGCCTGGTCAATACCCTACTGGACTTCGCGCGCCTTGAAGCGGGACGAGTGCAGGCCGTCTATCTGGCTACGGACTTAGCCCGCTTTACTTCCGACTTGGCCAGCGTATTCAGTTCTGCTACGGACAAGGCGGGATTGCGGCTCATAGTGGATTGCCCCGATCTTGGGGAACCGGTCTACGTGGATCGCGATATGTGGGAGAAGGTTGTTCTAAATCTGATCTCCAATGCCTTCAAGTTCACCTTCGAAGGAGAAATTGCTGTCACTGTCCATCGCGTCGGGAACATGGCCGAGCTTCGCGTTCGGGATACCGGCGTGGGAATTCCTGCTGAAGCGATACCTAAATTGTTCGAGCGATTCAATCGCGTTCCCAATATGCCGAGTCGAACCCATGAGGGTAGTGGGATCGGTTTGGCTCTGGTACATGAGTTAGTGAAGTTGCACGGCGGCGCCATAAGGGCCGAAAGCACAGTGGGACAAGGCTCCACGTTCGTGGTCAGCATTCCCTTTGGACAAAATCACCTCGCGTCCGGCCAAATGGGTGGCTCTCGTAGCTTGTCTTCGACCGCCCTGGGCGCGAAGCCGTTTGTGGAAGAAGCCCTCAGGTGGCTTCCTGACTCTGCTTCGGGAGGGCACGAGATTTTTTCCGTGCACGACGAGTTGCTGCCAGTCCCGTGTCCCCCGTTGCCGCAAGGCGCGGTCCGACCTCGCGTCCTTATCGCTGACGACAACTCTGACATGCGCCAGTATCTGGCCCGTCTATTGTCGGAACAGTACGAAGTGGAAACAGTGGCTGATGGCCAAGCGGCCGTTCAGGCTGCTCATAAACACCTCCCGGATCTAATCGTTAGCGATGTCATGATGCCGATACTCGACGGCTTTGAACTTCTGAAGGTGCTGCGGGCAGATGAGCAGACCCGCGCCATTCCAGTCATTCTTCTTTCAGCTCGTGCCGGTGAAGAATCGCGGGTGGAAGGCATCGAAGCGGGTGCCGACGATTATTTGATAAAGCCTTTTTCTGCGCGGGAACTGCTGGCCCGCGTCAGCGGCAGACTCGAAATTGCCCGGCTGCAGCGAGACCGGGAATCGCAACTCCGGGCAAGCCAGGCAGAGCTGGAGCGGAAAGTTCAGGAACGCACTCAGGAACTACTGAACGCAAGTCAGGAGCTGCGGGAATTGTCTGCTCGCACCTTGCATGCGCAAGACGAGGAGAGACGTCGAATCGCAAGGGAGCTCCACGACGGCGCCGGACAACTTCTCGCCGCGATCGCCATGGAGGCCGCCAATTTAGCCAGGGAGAGGAGCCATCTGAGTTCGCGTGCCGCGTCGTCGCTCGGCAGCATCGAGTCGCTGGTCGCACAAATGTCCAAAGACATTCGCACCATATCTCACCTTTTGTATCCTCCGCTATTGGACGAAGTTGGCCTGCAGTCCGCACTGAAGGACTACGTTAAAGGGTTCTCCGAACGGAGTGGAATTCAGGTATCGCTCGAGCTCCCAGTCGCGATTGGGCATCTTGAACGCGACTATGAGCTGTCATTATTCCGAATTGTCCAGGAATGCCTCACGAACATTCATCGCCATTCGGGGAGCAAGACCGCTAGCATCCGCATCGTGCGCGATGACGGAGCGCTGGTCCTCGACGTTCGGGACGAAGGTAGGGGCATTTCCGCCGAACGATTGCCTCAAATTCAGTCGAGAGGGTCGGGTGTCGGCATTCGAGGCATGCGAGAACGGGTTCTCCAACTCTCCGGAACGATGGACATCCAGTCCGACGCTTCGGGAACTCGAATTTGCCTGGTCATTCCGACTTCCAAAAACAATGTCGCGGGGAAGAACGGGCACCGATGAACCGCTGCCAACACTAGTGACTCGGGTTTGTCCTCTATTTCAACGTGAGGTCTAATGACCGGGACAATGAGATCCTACAGAAAACCACCTCCGACTTGATCGATGTCGCGGAGCGCGCCGCGGGCACTTACTATTTGCCCTATCAAATTCTTCTATGAGCAATTGCACAAGTGCTATCCGGAGATCGATGACTTCCTCGCGGTACCGGTAGAGCAATCGAGCAATCAGTCCGCCTTGCGCCAGCTTGCGTCCCGATCGTATCGCGTTAGAGTCTTTGCGATCTCGCCAGTCCTGGGGCCAAGATCCTTTTCATACACAATTCCGTCCTGGCCCACGAGGAACGTCATCACTCCCGACGACCGGTATTCCGCCGGATATGCCAGGAACCCGAATCCGCGCGTCATCTTCCCGTCCACGACATAGCTGTGGGTGCCGCCGCGGGCCTTCCCGCCTTCACCCTTCAGGATCTGAAAGTAATAGCCCTGGAACGGCTCCAGTTTCTGACCCGCTTCCGCGTTGCCATCATTCGCAGCCGAAGCCACGAGCGGACCGATCGGACTTGAAGCTTGTTCGCCAGACGCCTCCCAGTAAAGACCGTTATGCTTGCCAGGATCGCTGAAGAATTTCTGCGCGTACTGAGAGCCCGAATCGCCGTCGTGCGGTTGCCCGTAATATTCTTTCTCCGCGTCCACCAGTTCACGGCAGACCTGAATCGCGCTGAGTTCGTTCTTGCCGACTCGTCGATACAGAATCTCCTGCTTCCCGGCCGGAGTATCGAAATACCAGGAGCTGCCCTTATGTAGGAGCGGAATTGGCGTTGGCCAGTTTTCCGCGCCAATGTAAAGGGTCGTCGTGCCATCCGGCTCCATCACCAGGCGATGCATCTGCTGGTATTTCTGCACGAATTGATCTCTGTCATTCTTATCTTCGGCATCGTCACCGGAGGAGATAATGTCTTTCGCATTCGGCGCCAGAATCTTCAACAACGCCGCCTGATCATCGTTCTGAATCGCCGTGACCAATGCCTGACTGGCTTCCGCTGCGGAAGAAAATGTTTGCTGCCCAGCTTGCGGCCCGGCAGATTTTTGGGCCGTGGACCGGTGTGCGGGAGACGCAGATTTTTGCGCGCTCGATTGCCCGGCAGCCGCACTTGAAAAAAGTCCTAGAGCCGCGAGCGTGGCGATGGCAAACAGATGACTCTTGCCGACCGGGTAGCTTCTAGAATTGCCTCTTTGCAATGTCATAACTCTCTTGTCCTTTCCTTGGCACGCGCCAACTCCCGAAGTACACTTGTTTATGCCCTCGCTGCGCGGCTAGCGCCTGCCTCCGCCGCCGTGGCCGCCACCACCCCCGCCGCGCATCCCACCACCACCGTGCGATCCGCCACCGAAGCTCGACCTGCCTCTTGAGGAAAAGCCACGCGCGTCTCCACCGCGGGTCATTCCGCTAAACGCGCCCGAGCGCGTGCCGCTATAACCCCTGCTGCCTGAGAAACCTCTGGCACCAGCGCCGCCCACACCCCGTCCTCCGCCTGCGCCATGACCGCCGCGTGCCTCAGAGCCGCGTCCGCCGGCTCCGGCGAAACCACGCGCACCGCGGTCGCCACGGCCGTATGGCGCGAATCCCCGGTAATTCCCGTGGAAGTAGGCATTACGGTCATAGAACGCGTGGCTGTGGAACCCATAACGACCGCCTCCATAGCGCAGGTACCCACCGCCCCAATCAAGACCCCAACCGCCCCAACCCCAGCCAAATCCGAAGAAGGGACCAATGCCAAATCCGACGCCGAAAGAAAGATATGGACCACCGACACCCCACCAAGGATCGAAACCCGGCCACAGTCCGACGGGATATCCGTAGATCAACTCCGGATCATAGTCCGGGACATAAACCTCATCGGGATCCGCCGGCGCAATGTCGACGTCGGGACCCTGGTCAGTCACCGTCTGCTGCGGCGTGGTCTGCAGATGTCCCGCTGCCTGCGCTTTCTTGCGCATGAACTGGATGGCCCGCATAACATCCGCTTCCTGGTTTAAATTCGCGTCGCCAAGTTCGGATGTCCAGGAGAGATTCTTGTTCAAATTTGCTAGCACCGAAGGAAATTGCACGAGAGCCTTCACGCTGGGATCCCAGTCCTGCTGGTCCACCGCGCTGCCTAAGTCTTTGCCCTTCAGGTTGGGATTGGCCTCGAGGAATCGTTCGGCCTCGACAATTTGTGTTGGGTAAGCAGACGCAGCCAGGATTTGGGCCACCAAAGCATCCGGATACAGTGCGATGGGGGCGACCAGTTGTTGCAGTTGTTCGGGCGCTAAAGGCGGCGCAGTCTGCGGCCCGCCTTGGGCAGGAGGCAGAGGCGCTTGCTGCTGCGGCTGATCCTGCGCCGGTGGAGGTGGCGCTTCCTGCGATTGATCCTGAGCCCAAGCCGGAGCAGCCAGCAAAGAGCATGCCACCATCACTAATGCTAGTGAGGAGGAAACAGCATTCGAAAGGGATTTATTGAGTGATATAAGTTTCATAGACTCTCCTGCTTGCTAGTCCCAAGACTGTTAGCCCAATATTCAGGCTCACGTCCGAGGCGACAACCGATCCAATCACGTACATATAGAGATGTAATGTGATGCAAAAAGGTACAACTTTGTATATTAATTCCGATATCGAATGTGCGAAATTCAGAAGCCTCTGTCCCGGCCCGTTACCCGTCGAGGTCATGGAGCGCCCATTCCGGCAGCTCGGAATGCCTAAGACGGGAGTCGAAAAAACTGAGGCGAAGTGAGTGAGACGAAGTGATCACAGGCGGACTGCCTAGCGGAGTGCTTGGCGCAGTCAAAATAACGAAAGCCGGAGAAGGGAGGTCGAACCTCTCTTCTCCGGTTCCTTGGAACAGAAACTGAAACTCAAAACTCGGTTAAAGCTTTTCGAAGAACTCACAAGCCGAACAGGAAATATAAATCCCGCCCGGGACGCCACGCTCGCGGTCCTTCATGCGCTTCACGATGCGCGTTGACTTGCCGCATTTAGGACAATCCGTGCTCTTGCTGGTGTCCATAACTTTCTTGCGGTCCGCTGTTTTTGCGATTTTCGCTCCCACTGCCATAGTTCATTTCTCCTGATCTCAGTTGCGCAGTTCAATCCGGCAATTCGCGCGGATGATTGTGGATGGGATGCTTCAGAAATCCTGCCCCGTAAGGTTTAACTCGTAATCGGGGAATCCACCCGGGAAGACTATGCAGACTGCATGCTGGCTCTCTTCCGTCTTTATTGATTTTACAGTAAGGTTGTGGCGGTTGTCTCGGTTGCAGCTGGCTGCCCGAGGATTTCATGCCGCGAGTTCTGGGACCCATCCTGAAAACGGTTCTGTTTACGATCCTTGTCCCGGGTTTCGTAGCATTGCGCGTTCCCTATGATTTGCTCGGACAAAAATATCTGCCCGGCCGCGGTCCTCTGGCCTGGCTGGGCATCTCTTGTTTCATTACGGGGGCGTGCATTTATTTCTGTTGCGCTTGGGAATTTGCGGCACGCGGCTTGGGCACGCCCGCGCCCATCGCACCTACGAAATACCTGGTCGTCAGCGGCCTGCACCGCTACGTACGCAATCCCATGTACATTGGCGTGCTGCTGGTAATCCTCGGGCAAGCCGCGCTGTTTCATGCTCCTCGACTGGCGGAGTATGGAACTCTGTGCATTCTCCTCGCCCATCTTTTCGTCCTTTTCTACGAAGAGCCGACGCTGCACCGGCAATTCGGAGAATCATATGAACAATATCTCCGCACCGTTCCGCGCTGGATTCCACGATGCAGGAAGTGAAGTCCCCAAAATCTCCGCACTCGCGTTGACCCCACTCCCTCGCCCCTGCTACCGTCATATGTTTGCCCTTCTGCGCGCGCTTATTCTGCGGGCGGCAAACCTCTGGCTGTGTCTTCCAGGTTAGAGATTCATTGCTCACGGAGA
>PKVZ01000031.1 GCA_003131635.1 Acidobacteriaceae bacterium | reverse complement strand
CTAGCTATCTCGATTTAACCGTAGCATTGCCGTATTCCCCACTCGGGAAATGTCCCCGCCAAGTAGGAACGGAACAATCGCAGCCGCAAATGGCTATCGCCGCCAAATGCGCCCCTCTTCCATCGCTCACTCCCCTGCTGTAATCTATTCGTTCTTCGACCGGAGGCAACTTGCGCTACCTTGATCGCTTGCAACCCCTGGCTCTCTTTGTCATGCGCCTTGCCCTGGGCGCCGTCATGGTCGGCCACGGATACCATAAAGTTTTCGGTGGACTCCACCACCATGTTCAGCTCGTCACCAGCCTCGGGCTCCCCGGCTGGACCGCATATCTTTCCGCCTTTACCGAATTTCTTGGCGGCATCCTTGTGCTGATCGGCCTGTTCACCCGCTTCGCGGCTTTTGCCATTTGCATCAATTTGTCCGTCGCCATCGCCAAAGTCCACTTTCATAACGGATTGATGGGCAATGGGGGTTACGAATTCCCGCTCGCGCTCGCTGCCCTTGCCTTCGGTCTCGTCTTCCTCGGTGCAGGCCCCATCGCATTCGATCACATCCGCGCTCCTGCAGGCGGCGGAAAATTGAAGTAGAGGGGCGAAGTATGCTTTTTCGCCGCAGCAGAATTTCGCTTTCGGCGCACAACTTTTCAGCCCCTTCCGGGTTTAATCACGTTGCTCGGCGCTGAGAAAGAATTCCACAGTCCTATTGACGTTTCTTTACAAGCATTTCGCGGGTTGAATCTAGATGGAACTTGAAATTATGATGGCGTCTAACCCATACTGCATCCTAATGATTTCGCGGACGCATCATAGACCGTGTGCAATGCAATCAACCGATTGGAGGTTCTCTTGAGAAAGCTAGCTTTGATCGCACCCGTTTTCGCCTTCTTGTTTTTCACCCAGTTCGCCTCTGCCCAGCAAGGTGACGTCTTTTTTGGCGGCGGCACGCTCCTGTCGTCCTCCGCTACCAGCGGCTCTTACCCGTCGGAAGGCGGCGGGCTCTATATCAACCTCGGTGGTGACGTGGTTTTCTTAAAACATGTCGGCGTTAACATCGAAACCGCCTGGAGGGCTACCCAGGGCGTCTACCTCCAAGGAATAGAAAACTACCGCCCAATTCTCACCGACTTTAACTTGCTCTACCAGCCGCATCTGGGCAAGAAAGCTGGTCTTGATCTTATGGCCGGCATCGGCAGTGGCAACACCCGCTTCTACCAACCTGGAGCCTCCACCCCCGGTTACCCCAATTACGTCAGCACCGATCACTTCATGGAGCATCTCGGCGGCGGCATCCGCTATTACGTCTATCACCATGTCTTTGTCCGCCCCGAGATTCACTACTATCACATCCAAAGTAACAGCAACGTGAACAACAACGGAGCGTTCAACACCGACAATGTGTTCCGAGTCAGCGCGTCGGTCGGGTACACCTTCGGTGGTTCAGATTAGGCCTTTTCACCGCGGCCCGTTGTCGTACTATTAGGTCTCCGGGGCAGCCAGTTCCGACGGTCGGCATTTCTCCACTGGCCGGCTGTTCGTGACTGGCTCGCCCCATTCCACCGTTCCGGCGGGTGTATTCCAAATCCTGAACGAACTTAAAAGGGGGATGTATTTGAGAAGGTTCGCGCCCATCGCATCCGTGTGTACGGTTCTTCTTTTCGCCGCTCTCGCTCATTCCCAACAACAGGTTGACATCGCTGTGGGTGGTGGCACCACTCTCGCCTTCAAGAACACCACCGCTTCCGAAGCCCTCTTACCTCCACAGGAAAAGGGCGGCACCTATCCCAGCGTGAGCGCCGACGTCCGGCTCAAAAAGCGTTACGGCATCAACGTCGAGACCTCGTGGAAATATAAAAAGGCTAGCTACGATGGTTATGAAACCTATCGCCCGATCTTTACCGACGTCAATGCCCTCTACCAGGTGCAACCGCGCAGGAAAATCGGCCTCGACCTAATGGCTGGCGTTGGCATTGACAGCAACCGGTTCTATCTGCCAGGAATAAACTGTGGCTCCGTCGCAGGCACCTGTTTCGTTAGCAGTAATCACTTCATGGAACATCTTAGTGGCGGCGTCCGCTATTATTTTTGGCATCACTTGCCGAACTTCTTTGTCCGCCCGGAAATTCACTATTACCACATCCAAAATAACTTTGAGTTTCACTCCGACAGCGTATTCCGCGCGGCTGTCTCTATCGGATATACCTGGGGCAACCGCTGAGTTCGCACCGGATGAATCGTTCCACGATTCGCTGATTCCTTAGCTAAGACAGGGGAAACAAAAAAGGCAGCGTCTCCCGACGCTGCCTTGGTTTCTATAATTCAACCTACGGTTCCCGCATGCAAATCTCAGCTTCGTGGATCGCCGCGTCTATATGCTCGATCGCTTTGTCGCGGTGGCCATGGAATTCGCCCTCCGCATGCGCCATATGTTCCCGGGCGCTGCGCAACGCCTCCAGAGCGTGCTCCACACGCGGGTGGGGTGGCATCGGTTCCGGAGCGGCAACCGCGGGATTAGCCGGAGCCGCCGCCGCGGCAGCCGCCGGCGCCTTCGGACTGGCCGCCGCCGAGAAGGCCAGAGTTAACAGGAGCATTGCCAGAATCACCAGACTCAACATCCCAATTCGCTTCATATTTCCTCCTCGTCCGAGTTCCGGCGCGGACGCCGCCTGTGAAATCAAATGCCCACGGTGCCCGCTTTCGTGCAGGTACGCCCGCGACACCCGCACAGTATAAGCCGCCAACCCAAAAATCCTTCTGTGTATAAGTTAACTTACAAGATGCTTACCTTACGGACTACCTCGCACCTTGCGATTTTTCCACCACATGATGCACGCCACCAAGATGAAGGCCACCGCCAACGCCAGATCAAACCGCTTTATAAAGTGCATGAGCGTTCGCCAGTTGCCGCCAAAATAATATCCGGCAAGCGAAATCGCACTCACCCACAATGCCGCTCCCAGAAAGTTGAACACTACAAACCTTTTCCATGGCATGCGCAGCACACCAGCTAACGGTCCCGCAATCACTCTCATTCCGAAAACGAATCGCGAGAATAAAATCGTGACCGAGCCATACCGTTCAAAAAGCTTCTCGCCTCGCGCCAGTTCCACGTCGCGGATTCGAAACACGTTTCGATAACGCTCCAGCAGAGGACGCCCGCCATAATTCCCGATCGCATAACCTAAATTGTCGCCCACCGTAGCCGCCAACGTTCCCACCACAACAATCCATCCCAGTCGCAGGTCGCGCTCCGCATACGCCAGAAAACTTGCCAGCAGCAAAACCGTTTCCCCCGGCACCGGGACGCCGGCGTTCTCCAGCAACAACGCCCCCGCCACGGCCCAGTACCCGTAATGCACCAGCGCCCCGCGCAACAGATCCAATGTGTGATGGGTCATGAAATAGTTTGTCATCCTGAGCGGAGTAGCAACTTCGCGATAGCGAAGTTGCTACGCAGTCGAAGGACCCCTGCAATGCTGGAACGGCCTGTGCGGCAGCAGGGAGTTCTCCGCGCGCACTCGACAGCACGGTGAGAACGCCCGAGAGAGATATCAGGCCGCCATCTTCTCCCGCGTCAGAAATTCAATCAACGCCCCATTGAACTCCTCCGGGCATTCTTCGTAAGGCAAGTGTCCAANNTCGCCAGCTTGGGCAAAGTTCTTTCCAGTTCGCGCAGGTCCGAACTCCAAGTCCGCACAATGCTCAGCGCGTGCTCGAACAGCCCCGGCTTCGCCAGCGGCGCCATGTAGCCTTCCAGTGCTCCCGGAGGAATGCGACTGCGATCGCCGTACATGCGCGCATGCCAATACGGATACGAAAAACTCGTACGCGCAATGAAAAGCCGAAACAAGACCGCGCCACCCGGGTTGCCGAAAAACGGCGCCAGCCACTGCCCATGCGCCGAATACGGATTCACCGGATCCACCAGTACCAACCGCCGCAAGTGCAGCCCCGTTTTCCCGCTGAGGCATTCCGCAGCCGCCATCATTGCCACCGCTCCACCGTGCGACGTCCCCAACAGATCAAACGATGAAATTCCCAGCCCGTCAATAAATCGCAGCAGAAGCTGCGCCGTCCCCCGCATCGAGTGATCAATCCTGGCCGCGCGATCCGAAAATCCCGCCCCCATCATGTCCGGCGCATAAACTGTGGCGTAAGGCGCCAGCGCCGGCATCGTATAGCGCCAGGAAAATGAATATCCCAGCAGCCCGTGCACCAGAATCAGCGCCGGCCCCGAACCCGCCCGCAAATACCGCATGCGCGCCCCATCCAGATCCATCCAGCATTCTTCCACTCCCGGGCTGAACCCCGGAAATGGCGCGGAAGCAACGTCCCGCTCGGTCGCCATCACCGTCGAATCTTCCTTCCCCCCCGGACAACTCTTTCCCCACCACCCGATTCTATCTAAATGAACATCGCCTCTGTTCGCTTCACTTGGGGAGCCTCGGCTCCCCGTTTTTTCAGGGACGCTCAACACCCTCCGCCCGAAGTGCATCGCACCAGACCCGAAGCCCGAAGCCCGCCTTCACGCCGCCTTCCGCTTCTTCCGCAGCAGCTTCTTCAACACCCGAATCCCCTTATCCACATGCTTCTCCTCCAGCAA
>PKVZ01000089.1 GCA_003131635.1 Acidobacteriaceae bacterium | reverse complement strand
GAGTCCTGCTCTCCTTTATCGCTCCGCTGTCGAACAATGGCATCCCCATCTTCGCCATCTCGACTTACGATACGGACTACGTTCTGGTGCAGGAAGAGTTCGTGGGACTTGCTCTCAACGTTCTACGGGAGGCCGCACACGAGCTGTTGTCTCGCGATGAACCCGAAGCGTTCGAATAATCGCACAAACCCAGTACGATACCGCCTAAACTACTTAGGAGGATGAAAATTCGTGGTAGGTGATGCAGATGATCTGATTTTGTCGCTGCACGAATTCTTCCCGGAACGAGCCCAGGGCCTCGCTCATTTTCTCGAACGAGAGAATGGCAAGACGCCCAGACTGGAAGAATGGCGGGAGCGGCAGCTCGGTAACTTCATACAGACGCTGATACTGAGTGCAGCCGACCTCAAGCGGGCATTCGTCGAGAAGCGAATAACGACGCTGGCATGGACGACACGTAACCTGCTTGAGCTCTCCATTTGGATCGATTACTGCAACCTCTCTGAGGTCCATGCGAAACGCTTCCGCGATGACGCTGCGCGGGACCTCTACGGGCTGTCGCATGCGGTCCAGTCTTTGGAAGTTGACGATAAGGGGATCGAGGATCCTCAACTGAAGCAATCGCAGCAGAACCTAGTAACGTTCGCTCAGTCGTGGGGCATCAACGCTCTAGAAGATGATTTTACGAAGGTTGCGGCAGCTGCCAAGGAACTCGGGCGGGACAGACGTTTTCTCAGCCTCAACAAGCTGCTCTCGAAGCTAGCTCATCCCACCGCCTGGGCAGTGAATTCAGTGCGCTCGATTGATGCAGACGAAGATTTCCGGGGTATTTTTCTTAGCGACGGAGTCGAGATGGCGACTGACTCGCTTACGAGCATTCGCGCATTCGTGATTGCGGTCCTTCCGCTGCCGAAGGGGGCAGCCAACTTAAACCCGTAAAGAGTTTCCCGCACGGTAACCCTGATGTCGTGGAGTGCCATTCGCCCCACGAAATTCGCCGAACGCTGCCGCCAGGGCTGCGCTGATCGCCCATCCATGTTGTAATAGTTAGGTAGCGATCCATGGCATCTACCCTCACAACCCTGCGCCGACGCGCCAAAGCCATCCACCGCAATCTGCGCGGGGCCGCCATGGCCGCGCATGCGCTGGCCTCAACGGACCATCCGCTGCTGGCACACATTATTCCCGTCCGGCGCTGCAATTTGGCTTGCACCTACTGCAACGAGTTCGACGATTTCTCCAAGCCCGTGCCCACGGAAGAAATGTTTCGCCGCATTGACAAACTGGGCGCGCTGGGCACGGCCGTGGTCACAATTTCCGGCGGCGAGCCGCTGCTGCATCCCGAACTCGACGACGTCATCCGCCGCATCCGCTCGAACGGCATGATCGCCGGCCTCATCACCAACGGCTACCTGCTCGTCGGGGAACGTATTCAGCGCCTCAACCGCGCCGGACTCGAGTGGCTGCAGATTTCCATCGACAACGTGAATCCCGACGAAGTTTCGAAGAAGAGCCTGAAAGTTCTCGACCGCAAGCTCGAGCTGCTTTCCGAATATGCGGAGTTTCACGTCAACATTAACTCCGTGGTGGGCAGCGGCATTCACCATCCGCAGGACGCACTCGTAATCGGCAAGCGCGCCCTCGAACTCGGATTCACCTCGACCATCGGCATTATTCACGACGGCAGCGGCCAGTTGCAGCCGCTGGGCGAGGAAGAGCGCCGTATTTACGACGAGATGAAGTCGTGGGAGAAGCGCAGCTTCACCCGCATCAACGCCTTCCAGGACAACATTGCGCAAGGCCTGCCCAACGATTGGCGCTGCCGCGCCGGCGCCCGCTATCTCTACATCTGCGAAGACGGATTAGTCCACTACTGCTCGCAGCAGCGCGGCTACCCCGGCGTGCCGCTCGCCACCTACACCTGCGACGACATGCGCCGCGAATATCTCACGGAAAAATCCTGCGCCCCGCATTGCACGGTTTCCTGCGTCCATCAGGTCTCAGTCTTCGATAGCTTCCGCGCCCCACAACATCTCTCGCCGGCCACTCCAGCGGCAGAACCAGCGGGCGAGCTGGTGCAAATCAAGTAGGGGACGCGCCACCGTTACCGGCATCAGGAAAATACGACACCGCGGTTAGCTATTTATTTTTTCGGCTGCGCCGACGGCGGCAAAATCCCATTCAGACGCAAATCGGTCGCGGCTTCAGCATAGTGATCGGCCCAGGTGTTNNTTGCAGAAGTCGAAAGAAGCTTTCGCCGCGGCCAGGAGCTTGTCTTTCGACTCGGTGTCCTTGACCTCTTCCGCCTTGGGTGCAGGCACATCCGTCGCCTTGGCGCATAGAAAGAAGTTCGTTTCGGCGATGTGTGTGACCAGATGCCCGAAAGTCATCTGGTCCGGCGTCGGTTTGAAACCGAACTTGTCTGCCGGCATAGACTGAATCGCGCCCAGAATATTGTTCTGGGACCGCGGAAGCATGATGCGGAGGGATGCGCTGACAGGGTCCTTCACCGGTGCGCTCGCTTGCGGCGCAGCTGCGGACGCAGGCGCCATTGCACTCTGCGCCCATCCAGAACCTACACCAACACCCACGCACAGAAACATGACAAGAATGCTTTTCATCGAAAATCTCCTTCATCAACTAGATTCCGGCCTTCGGCCGTGATTTGAATTTTTACTCGACTACCGAAATGCCGCCCCAATTGCCGCGGCCACCGCAGTGATAAACACCCACCAGCCAAAAACAATGCCGTAAGCCGTGCCCCGTTTCACTTTGCTGACGCACGTGAAGCCGATTGCGGTCAGAACCAGCGTCCAGATCAGAAAAATATCCAGCGCACTGGCCAAGCTGTGAAGCAGCGGAGAATCCACCGCACTCACAAAGTAACCCGGATTGGTGGCCACCGGGTTGTCCAGAGTGAATGAGTCGGCGTTCGCCCCCGCCGCCACCGAAACCATCGCCAGTATGAGCTTCAGCACTCCGGGCAGGCCGGCGTACATCACGATGGCGAAACTCGTCTTGAACTTTACGTCCGCTCCCGCGCCCAACTTGAATGTGCCAAAAAGAACCGAGGCAATGATCAGATTAAACAACAGAATCACCACCGGATACCCATAAAGGAAGTACTGCGTGCCCTTCGCTTGCCTCTCCAATGCTCGGTCGCGCTGGTCGGCAGGCAGCTGGTCCATACGCGCCGCGGTTTTCGCCGATGCCTGAACCTGATTCTCAGCGATCTTCCGGTAGCCGATCTTTTGCCCAACCACATAGAAAAACGCAAGCGACATGATCGATAGCAGCAGCCACGGCGCCCACCAGCTCGCGTTGCGGCGCAAGTCGGTGAAAGTTTTCGAGGGTGCCATGAACGTGTTAACGATGCGCGCGCCTTCGGAGAGCGATGCGGCCGCAGGTGCGGGCACGGGTGCGGATACGGGCGGGAGCGGAGCGGCAGCCATTTTTGGCCTCCTGCGGAACGCGAGGAAATTCTAGCTGGGAAGTGGCTGCGAGACAAGCGGGCAAATTCAAATGGAAGTTTAAGATGGATCGAGACAGGATGAACCCATGCAGAACGTGACGCCCGCTGCGATTGCGGCCCTTGGCCTGGAACTTGCTCCCGCGGCTTTATTCGGCTTCGCTTCAGAACGCATCGCGCGCGCCACCGTGGATTGGCTCTGGGGCCTCTGGTTCTAACGATAGGGACGCAGCATTGCCAGGTTCAACCCTCTCCCATTCCACGATGGCGTCGTCCTGACCGTACCCGTTCTTCAGGCGGAACCGCATCCCGGGCGCCCGAGCCAGAATCCTTGTCACTCACTTCGCTTTTAACTCTGCCCTAGTGATAGTCTTCTGGAATCAGTCTTCAAGGTCCATGAGAAATTTCACACGTCGTCAATTCAACACGACTTTGGCCGGCACCGCCGCGGCCGCTATCGCCAGCAGTTCTTTCCCGCGAGTCGCACTCGCACAAATGGCTTCGGCAAGTTTGCTGCGCTTCCCGCCGAACTTCCTCTGGGGCTGTGCTACCGCCGCCTATCAAATCGAGGGCGCGGTCCACGAGGACGGACGCAAGCCCTCCGTCTGGGATACTTTTTCCCACACCCCCGGCAAAACTTTTCAGGGAGAAACCGGCGACGTCGCCGATAATTCCTACCACCTCTACAAAGAGGACGTGCAACTGCTCAAGAACCTGGGCGCCACCGGCTACCGCTTTTCCATTTCGTGGTCCCGTGTCTTTCCCGACGGAACCGGCCAGCCGAACGAAAAAGGCATCGCCTACTACCAGCGCGTCGTCGATGAACTGCTCAAGAACAACATCGCCCCCTACATCACACTCTTCCACTGGGACCTGCCTCAGGCTCTCCCCGGCGGATGGCAATCCCGTGACACTGCCAAAGCCTTCGCCGATTACGCCGGATACATTTCCCGCCAGCTCTCCGATCGCGTCACTCATTTTTTCACCACCAACGAGTTCGTCTGCTTCACCGACCTCGGCTACAAAAGCGGCAAGTTCGCGCCCGGCCTGAAATTGCCTGACGCGCAAGTCAATCAAATCCGCCACCATGCCATCCTGGCTCACGGCATGGCCGTGCAAGCGCTACGTTCCAATGCGAAGTCCGCGATTCAAGTTGGTCTTGCAGAAAATGCCACCGTCTGCGTCCCGGTCATCGAAAGCAAAGAGCATATCGAAGCCGCCCACCGCGCCACTCGCGAGGAAAACGCCCCGTTTCTCACCGCCATCATGGAAGGCAAATACACTGACGGATATCTTCAACGCGAGGGCGCCAACGCTCCCAAGGTCGAGCCCGGCGACATGAATATCATCGCTACTCCCCTCGATTTCGTCGGCCTCAACGTCTATACCCCGGAATACGTCCGCGCCGATTCTTCCCCCGCCGGCTACGCCATCGAGCAACGTCAGGCTTCCTACCCCCACATGGCCTCGGACTGGCTCTACATCGGCCCCGAGGTAATTTACTGGGCAGTGCGCAACGTCAGCGACATCTGGAAACCCAAAGCTCTCTATATCACCGAAAACGGCTGCTCCGCCGACGATGTCGTCACCTCCGACGGCCGCGTCGAAGACACTGACCGCGTTATGTACCTCCGCAACCACCTCACCCATCTCCATCGCGCCGCCTCCGAAGGCTATCCCATCAAGGGATATTTTCTCTGGAGCCTCATGGATAACTACGAGTGGGCGGACGGGTACAGCAAACGCTTCGGCATCCACTACGTCGACTTCAAAACCCAGCAGCGCACGCCCAAGCTAAGCGCAGAGTGGTACCGCGAAGTAATCTCCCGTAACGCGGTCGAGTAGAGAGCCTTGAATGACGTGGGGACAGCCATGTGGGGACAGCCGCCCTCGGCTGTCCAGTTGCGAAGCAACGTCGGCCAGCCCCGTGTGGAACGGACACTCCTGCCCGTTGCCTTTGACCTTGCGTTTTGATGTCGGGGACTTGCCCAGCGTTACGCTACGGCAAAAAGGCTGCCCCACCCTTACGCGTTTGTTGCGAAAGGATGGGCACTACGGACCCGTGCACGACCGGTTGCCCCATTCCCACTAAATCTTAGCGTCCCGTCCGTCCTGCTGCTCCAAGCGCCAACTTGCCCAACCCGGAAGCTTGCGGCGAGGCAGCGGCGGGTTCCGGTTGATCGACTGAATCCTCTTCGTCATTGTTGCTTCCCGTGTCTCCGGTCACAATGGGCTTTAGAGAGATGGTCTCGTAGGCGTAGCCGGAAAGGGTAAGTCCAAAGTTGACAGCGGAAATTCGCGCCCAGCCGAAGTGCGCCGCCCCTTTGATATTGAATTCGAAACCCATGTACCCTTTATGCTCACCGGCCCATGGGCCGGTGGAGGCAAACGATCCCGAACATATGCAGAAATTGGCCATTTCCTGTACACCGCCACCAAAACTTTCTCCTGGCCCCACGGAAACTCCCTCGGCAAGCGGTGCAGCGTGGTTCATCATCTTATTGAACTTGACGGGAGCCCCAAGGTAGGACCAGATGTTGCCCAGCCCGCTTTCGGTGAACTCGAAGTCGGGAATGCCGTCATTATTCAAATCCAGGCGACCGTCGTTCGCGACAATGGACTGGTCGGCTGGGGTATAGACGACTTTGGCCTCTGCGGGTTGTGTCATGGCCAGCACGCCGACTCCCGCAGCGCCGGCCGCGGTCATGTAGGCAAGCAAATGTTTATCGAGACGGTCGTTCAAATTCGATGGTTGCCGGTTCGCGGAATCACCGGTGGATGGGTGGAGTGCGGGCATGGTTTCTTCCTCCGATCAGTTTTAAGAGCTGCAGGGGGCTGGCCGAGGAAGCATACGTTCGTTGCTCGCTCCGCGTCAAGATGAAAGATTCTGCATCCCCGTTCGCGCACGATCGGCGTTTGGGGTCGCCCGCGGTGCCATCGAGATCGTCCTGCGCATGTGAACATTAGCGGGGACAATCCCGGCTTCCAGTTTTCCATACCGCCTCCGGCACTACGCCAGTTGCGAAACGAGTGTTACTTTGGTCTCATCGCTAATGCCACTGCTCCGTCATAAGGCCATGACCAAATGGTTGAAGCACTCGCAACCCAAGATCAATATTGACCAGACCTGAGATCTCGAAAATGGGACACTAATTGCATGGCACACCTCTCTCCCGATACCGAAGTACCGAAGTGTTTTGTGCCTGACCTCCAGAAACGTCGCATTCTTGTAGTGGATGATGAGGAATGCATTCGGGCAGTGTTTACAGTGGTGCTGCAACACGAAGGATATGAAGTAGCGACAGCGCAAGATGGGTTTGACGCTCTGCTGAAGGTCAGTCAGTTCGTGCCGGATCTGATCATCTCCGACCTCAATATGCCGAGAATGTCGGGATTTGAATTTTTGTCAGTCGTTCGTCGTCGCTTTCCCAACATGTTAGTGGTCGCCAGCAGCGGAGCCTATGCTACCGGAGTTGTTCCGATCGGAGTGCTTGCCGATGCATTTTTTGCCAAGGGACAAGATCAGACCGAGGGTCTTCTGAACAGTGTCGCTAACTTGTTTAACACGTCCGCGGCGCGGGCAGCATGCCATCTGGCGGAATCTGCTCCGGTTTGGATTCCGCGAAACGGGAAAGACTCCAACGGAGTTCCTTACATTGTGATTACCTGTACCGACTGCCTCCGATCTTTTCCGCTGAATGTAAGCGGGGAGCAGAATTCGGAAGTTCTTGAAACGCTGTGTTTGTTCTGCTCGAGCAAGGTCAAATACATTATAGATTTTTCCCGTTCGGTGAGTTCGCCTCTCGGAAGGCGTGCTGAGGCGTTTCCAGTAGGCAGTGCTCCACGCACTGGAGTATCCGCCTAATCTCAACCGGCAGACGGACG
>PKVZ01000015.1 GCA_003131635.1 Acidobacteriaceae bacterium | reverse complement strand
ACGGCCATGCCGCACGACCTGGTCAACGCCAAGCCAGTGATGGCTGCGATCCGCGAATTCTTCGGATCGTCGCAGCTTTCGCAGTTTATGGATCAGACCAACCCGCTCTCCGAGATCACGCACAAGCGGCGTCTCTCGGCCCTTGGGCCGGGCGGTTTGTCTCGTGAGCGCGCCGGATTCGAAGTGCGCGACGTTCACCCCACGCACTATGGCCGCATCTGCCCGATTGAGANNGCCGGAAGGTCCGAACATCGGACTGATCTCGTCGCTGAGCTGCTACGCCCGCATTAATGACTACGGCTTCATCGAGTCGCCCTACCGCAAGATCAAAGGCGGTCGCGTGATCGACTACGTCACCGTGGTCAACACCGGAGACAGCGACTACAAAGTCGGCGATCACATGGAGAAGCATGAGATCGAAAAGATCAATGCGGACTTGAAAGACAAGCGCAAGAAGCCCGCGCAGATCGATCCTTTCTCCTTCTATCTTTCCGCGTGGGAAGAAGACCGGCACACCATCGCCCAGGCCAACGTGGAGCTCGACGACAAAGGCCGCATCGTGGCCGAGTTGGTCAACGCCCGCAAGGCCGGCAACTTTGTGCTGGTGAGCCGCGACGAAGTCGATTACGTCGACGTCAGCCCGAAACAACTGGTCTCCGTCGCCGCCTCACTGGTTCCGTTCCTCGAACACGATGACGCGAACCGCGCATTGATGGGCGCAAACATGCAACGCCAGTCCGTGCCTTTGCTCCGCGCGCAAGCGCCCATCGTCGGCACCGGAATGGAAGGCGTTACAGCGCGCGACTCAGGCGCCGTGGTTCTGGCTCGCCGCAACGGCATCATCGATTCCGTCGACTCCGACCGCATCATCGTCCGCGTCGAAGGCGAGCATCATCCCACGCAGCTTTCGCGTGAAGTGGGCTCGGACATTTATCAGCTCACCAAATTCAAGCGTTCCAACCAGAACACTTGCATCAACCAGAAGCCGATAGTAAAGAAGGGACAGCGCGTACTGAAGGGCGAAGTCATCGCCGACGGTCCTTGCACCGATCACGGCGAACTCGCGCTTGGACGCAACGTGCTGGTGGCCTTCATGCCCTGGCGCGGCTACAACTTTGAAGACGCGATTCTTGTCTCCGAGAAGATGGTGAAGGACGATTACTACACTTCACTGCACATCGAGGAGTACGAGATCGAAGCCCGCGACACCAAGCTCGGACCGGAAGAAGTGACGCGCGACATTCCCAACGTCAGCGAATCGATGCTGCGCAATTTGGACGAAGCGGGCGTGATCCGCATCGGCGCCAGCATCAAGCAGGGCGACATCCTGGTGGGCAAAGTGACCCCCAAGGGCGAAACTCAGCTCACCCCGGAAGAGAAGCTGCTGCGTGCCATCTTCGGCGAAAAGGCCGGCGACGTGCGCGACGCTTCGCTCTACTGTCCTCCGGGCATCGAGGGCGTCATCGTCGATGTAAAAATCTTTTCCCGCAAGGGTCAGGAAAAGGACGAGCGCGCGAAATCAATCGAAGCGGCGCAAATCGGCAAGCTCGAAAAGAACTTGTCCGACGAAATCCGCATTCTTACCGACGAGCGCCTCAAGCGTCTGGAAAACATTCTGGGCGGCAAGGAAGTGCAGGCCGACCTGCACGACGAGCGCACCAACAAGCGTCTGCTGAACAAAGGCAATGTGCTCGACCGCGACGCCATCGAGCGCATCTCCACCCGCAACCTGAAGCGCATCAAGTACGCCGACAAGGATCCGCGGGTGAATGAGCAGATCGACGAGATCGAGGAAATGACCTCGCGCCAAATCGACGTCCTGAAGAAAATCGTCAACGAGAAGAAGGAAAAACTCACCAAGGGAGACGAACTGCCGCCGGGCGTGATCAAGCTGGTCAAGGTCTACATCGCCATGAAGCGCAAGCTGAGCGTGGGTGACAAGATGGCCGGACGTCACGGCAACAAGGGCGTCATCGCCCGCATTCTGCCGGAAGAGGATATGCCTTACCTCGAAGACGGAACGCCGGTCGAGATCGTTCTCAACCCCCTCGGCGTACCGAGCCGTATGAATGTGGGCCAGATTCTCGAAACCCACCTGGGATGGGCGGGCTACACGCTGGGCGAGAAGATCACCAACCTGCTCAAGGAAAACACCCGCACGGAGGCGATTCGCCGCGAACTGAAGGCCCTGTTCAAGGACTCGAAGCTCGCCGACATCATTTCCGAGATGAGCGACGAAGAACTGGAAGCCTTGGCTCCCACCCTGGCGCGCGGCGTTTACATGGGCTCGCCCGTATTCGACGGCGCTAAGGAAGGCGAGATCAAGGCGCTGCTGGAGCATGCCGGCTTGCCTACGTCGGGCAAGACTACTCTGCACGACGGCATGACCGGTGATCAGTTCGAACAGCCGGTCTGCGTGGGTTACATCTACATGCTGAAACTGTCGCACTTGGTGGACGACAAGATTCACGCGCGTTCCATCGGGCCGTACTCGCTGATCACGCAGCAGCCGCTNNGAAATGGAAGTCTGGGCGCTCGAAGCTTACGGCGCGGCATTCATTCTGCAAGAGCTGCTGACGGCGAAGTCCGACGACGTTTACGGCCGTACCAAGATTTACGAGGCCATCGTCAAGGGCGAAGCTGCCATGGAGCCCGGCGTACCGGAATCGTTCAACGTGCTGATTCGCGAATTGCAATCGCTCTGTCTTGATGTGGAACTGATCAAGACCGGCGAGAAGCGCCCCGCGGCCAGCGCCGCAGCAGATTAACGTAGCGCCGCCGTCTCGGCGGCTCCGCGCGGGCGGGACGCCTGCGCGACAGCCGGCCAGAGGCCGGCGCTGCTAGCGAATTTTGAAGGAACCGTTCGGCGGATGTTGAGCTCTCGGATTCGCCGGGCATGATTTGCAGTTACTCGGTACTCGCAACTCGGTACTCGGTACTGCTTTTCAGAGAGCAGGAAGCGGAGGAACACCTTGTTTCGTTCGAGCCCGTTCGAAATGCAAAATACGATCGCCGATTTCGATGCCATCAAGATCAGCCTCGCATCTCCGGAAAAAATCCGGAGCTGGTCCCATGGCGAAGTCACCAAGCCCGAAACTATCAACTACCGCACCTTCAAACCGGAGCGCGACGGCCTGTTCTGCGCCCGCATCTTTGGTCCGGTAACCGACTGGGAGTGCCTGTGCGGCAAGTACANNCATCGCGGAGTCATCTGCGACAAGTGCGGCGTGGAAGTCACGCTCTCGAAAGTTCGCCGCGAACGCCTCGGCCACATCGAGCTGGCTTCGCCCTGCTCGCACGTGTGGTTCTTCAAGGGCCTGCCCAGCCGCATCGGCCACCTGCTCGATATTTCTCTGCGTGACCTTGAGTCCGTTCTGTACTTCGAGGCCTACGTAGTGGTCGAACCCGGCGACGCTCCGGTCAAAGAGCGCGAAGTGATCAAGGACGAAGCCAAGTTCCGCGAACTCGACCAGCAGTACCGTCCCGCCGGCTTCAAGGCTATGATGGGCGCCGAGGCCATTAAGGAACTTCTCAAGCGCATCGATACCGATGGCTTGTCCGTGGAACTGCGCGAGAAGATGAAGAACGAGAGCTCGCTGCAGAAGCGCCTTAAATACACCAAGCGTCTGAAAGTGGTCGAAGCTTTCCGCCGCAGCGGCAACAAGCCCAGCTGGATGATTCTCGACGTGATCCCGGTCATTCCACCTGAGCTGCGCCCTCTCGTTCCACTCGACGGCGGCCGCTTCGCCACCTCCGATTTGAACGATCTCTACCGCCGCGTCATCAACCGCAACA
>PKVZ01000248.1 GCA_003131635.1 Acidobacteriaceae bacterium | reverse complement strand
ATCGCCGCTTACGCGGCGGCGGGAGTAGCTGGGGCGTGCCTGCTATCGGCGTCGCCCGACGCCGAGGCAAGAGTCGTCTACACCCCTGCGAACGTGGTGATCGATCAGGGAATGAAATTCGATCTCGACGTAAACCACGATGGCGTTGTCGATTTCGTGTTCTCCAATGGGGGCAGCACTTTCATCCAGTTTTTCGGCGTAATCCCGCAAGACCATGCCAATGCCGTGGTCGATGAGGGTGTTTGTATCAGCAGCAATTTACTGCCTCGGAACGCGCCGGTAGCTCTGCCTTCCGGCCAGGAGATCGGCAAGCAGCTGAACTTCCGGCCCTATGGCCAGTGCATGCGATCGTTTGTTTATTACGACACCCAGGGCCATTGGCAGCATGTAACAAACAGATATCTCGGCCTGGCGATGAGGATCGACGGCGAAATCCATTACGGATGGGCGCGGCTCAGCACCTCAGGAGTCCTCGACTTTCAAGCGCTGCTCACCGGATACGCGTACGAAACCGAGGCCGGCAAATCGATTGTTGCCGGAGATGAAGGACAGGGCGCGCCGGATACCGAATCGGCGGCACCGGTCAGTGAGCCGATTCAAACCGGTCGCACCCTCGGAGAACTGGCCCTGGGCTCCGCCCGACCGAGCCACTAGAAGCGGGCAAAACCGATGCAAGGCCGAAGACCTAAGACCTAGCACCTAAGAACCACCTCACGCCGCATGTTCCGAAGCCGTTTTTCTAGCCTTCCCCGCGTTCGCCGCATCCAGGCGGATCCGGCTGGCGCGCGCAGTTTCGTAAAGCAGATCGTCAGTGGCGCGAGCGCAATCGCCCGCCATCACCGAACCGGCAGCTAATGCGAAACGCAAGGCGTCCGCCTGATCGTCGAAGTACAAAATGACTTGCCCGGACATAAATTATTCTCCCGAGTTGAACTACTTTCCCGTGTGGCGTGGAAAAGATCTTGAACGAGCGGCGCGACGAGCGTGACGCAAGTGGAGCTTNNCCGGCAAATTTTTGGGCAGGGCGATCAATCGCAACTCTTCCCACAAATCTCTTTCGCAAACAGTCAACGGACAGGTTGCAAGATCTAGTCACAAGGTTTTTTCAACTATCTAAAATTGGAGGCAGCGAGAGCAAACTATGCAAGAATCTTCATCTTGACGGGTATCGCAGACTCGCGCATCATCGTTCGCGTCGCTCAATCGTTCGCGTGCGCGCCCAAATTGTTTGCTGGAAGTTCCTTATGAAAATTCGTCTAACAACTCTCGTGACGGTTCTTCTGTTGCTGACGCCGCTTTCAGCCATCGCCGGAAATAGCAAACCAAGCGCTCCGATTCTGTCGACTGAGCTAATTGCCTCTAACGGGAAATCAGGCGACCAGATGGGCACCGCCGTGGCAATGAACCAAGATACGATTGTCATGGGAAATGATTGTAGTGAAAATGGTCCCGACCCATATTGCGACCACAATCGCCCAGGCGGCACGGTCTATGTTTTTCAGCGGTCTGCGACCGGCTGGTCAAATGCGCAGCAGGTCGCGGAACTCACCCCATCAGATGGAACAGGGTATGACACATTTGGCCACGCGGTAGCAATCGACGGTCAAACGATTGTCGTTTTAGCTCCTTTCGGCAACGCCGCCTACGTCTACGTGCGGCCTGAAGGGGGGTGGGCCAACATGACAGAGACTGCCAAGCTCACTCTTGCCGGACCCATTGCGGGTGCCTCTTCGGTTTCCGTTAGCGGCAACACCATTGTGGTTGGGGTCGGTGAAATGGGGAATGGAGGCGTACCGCCTGGAGCGGCCTACGTCTTTGTTAGGCCCGCGCAAGGTTGGACGAATACCGCCCAGGCAAATGCTGAGCTCACGGCATCAAACCCGACTTCGGAATCCTATCTCGGCTATTCCGTTTCCATCAGTGGCAACACAATTGTTGCTGGAGCCCCCGATATTTACGCCAACGCTCCCGGAGCAGCTTACGTATTTGTGGAGCCGTCGACCGGATGGGCCAATTCCACCGAAACAGCGATACTATCCCCGTTGGACGGAATCGTGAATGAGTATTTCGGCTTCGCGGTTTCTATCGCTAAGGGGACGGTGGCCGTTGGCGCGTTTCAAGACGATTCCGATCAAGGATCCGCCTACGTCTTCGTCCAACCTGCGGCAGGCTGGACGGGTATGACGGAAACGGCCAAACTAACAGTAAGCGGCACGCCGAGTACCGTCTATTTCGGATGGTCTGTCGCTACCTCGGGAAACGAGGTAGTCGCGGGAGCCTTCGCCACGAACAATCTCCAAGGCACCGCTTATGTCTTCGCGAAACCCGCAACGGGCTGGGTTTCGACCTCAACCCCCACAATACAACTTAGAAATCCCGCCGGAAGATTCTTTGGCTTCTCTGTGGCGACGAACGGGAGTGCTTTTGTAATAGGGTCGCCGTTCACCACAGTGAATTCTAATCCCCTCGAAGGTGCCGCGTTCGTCTTCGGCAACTGAGGATGCGAGGCTGCTTGTTAAATGGCAACCCCTTGCAGAGTATGAATGGTCGGGACGGGCAGATTTGAACTGCCGACCCCTCGCACCCCAAGCGAGTGCTCTACCAGGCTGAGCCACGTCCCGACGAGGAAGGAACCCGCTGCATTGCTTCCGCAGCGGATGGGGTTGACTCATGAATTTTACCACCTGCCCCGGATTTTGGTTGGTTCGGGCTCGATTTTCTCTTTTTTTCCCTTTTCTCTTTTCTCTTTTTTAGGGATGGCAGGGCCAGGGAAGAGGGTTCAATTTAGGAGCAAACTCGAAGTCCATGGGAGTGGTGATTTGCACACGAAGTTTTATGCGGGTCAGCGCGCCCGTCTTCGGATCAGTCTTGTAAGACGAAATGGCAACTCTTAGCGATCCCTTCTTCGCACGATCTACTGCGTTCGTGTAGTCGGAGAGTGCTTTGTCGGGGTCCTTAGTCTGATAGGACCTTAGAACGTTGCCGACAAGATCGGAAATCCGATCGTAGTCCGATCGACTGAGCAGGAAATTCATTTCATGAGGGTGAGCTAACGAAGACTTGACGGTCTCGCCGAAGCCCGGGCCAAGGGTCTGGTTTCCGTTGGAGCGCAGCGGCAGATTTACAGGGTAGATGTAGTCCTTCGTGTTGGCTTCTGCCGGAACGATGTCCAGGAACCAGCCATGCTCTTTCTGGCTCTTTACCCTGAAAAGCAAGCCGCCTCCCAACTCCCGTTCGAAGTCGTCGCCGGCATTGAGTGAGGCTTTAAAAAAGACGGCTTGGCAAGCATAAGACGATTGCGCCTGAGCACTGATCGCTGCGACGAGGGACATCGCCAGCAAAACGGCCAGCACTTCGCTCGTGCGACGACTAACCCACATCGACATAAATTCTACTTAGCCTTTTTTCGCTTGCGCTGGGGGGCGGGTCGCTCTTCCAGAATGGCGAACTGAATTTTTTTCTCCACGGGATCGATGCGGTCGACCAGGACGCGAATGCGTTGTCCCAGGCTGTAAGTCTTGCGGGAGCGTTGGCCGATGATTTGGCGCGTGTTCTCGTGGTAGCTGTAGTAGTCGTCGGTGAGCGTGTTCAGCGGGACCAGGCCTTCGATGAACAGGTCGGTGAGTTCGACGAAGAAGCCGAACTTGGTGACGCTGGTGATCAGGCCGTCGAAGTCTTCGCCCACGCGGTCCTGCATGAACTTGACCTTCTTCCACTCCATGAGTTCGCGTTCGGCTTCGTCGGCACGGCGCTCGGAGAGACTCGACTCCTCAGCGATATTGTGCAGTTCGTCAATCGGGATGGGCCCGCCGAGAGGTTCGAGCGCGTGGCGATGCGCGGCGTGGTCCCGGCGTTTGGACCATGGCGAAGGCGCGGCATCTGGATCCGGATTCACCGCACGTTCCAATGGGGCCAGCGGGACGCCGGCGCTACGGTTGACAGCCGGGAAAACTCCGATTGGGATCTCGCCGTCATGTTTCTCCGGAGAGTCGCGCAGCACTTGCTTCAGAATTCTGTGCACGATCAAATCGGGATAACGGCGGATGGGCGAGGTAAAGTGTGTGTAACTTGGAGCCGCCAGTGCGAAGTGGCCAAGGTTTTCTTCTGAGTAACGAGCCTGCTTGAGCGAGCGCAGCATCAGGTAGCTCAGGATGCGCTCTTCCGGTTTGCCCGCGATTTTGGCGGCAAGCTTCTGATACATGCGGGCAGTGACGTGGACATCTTTCGGTACCTCAATCGTGCGAGCTTGCTTACCGGTGCCGCGTGCGGCACGGCGATCGCTCTTGAACTGCACACGCTGAATCGGCAGCGGACCGACGCCGAGAGAATACCCAAATGTCGCTGCGATTACTTCGAAGTCGTAAACCCGCTTGGCGTCGGGCTTTTCATGAACTCGATATAAGGATGCAACGCGCTTGGATTGCAGATACTCTGCCACGCACTCGTTGGCCGAGAGCATGAACTCTTCGATCAGACGATTGGCCCAGGTGCGCTCCGACTTGGTGACGCCGCGCATCTGGCCCTGCTCGTCGAATTCGATAACCGGCTCGGGAAGATCGAAATCAATCGAGCCGCGAGCGTTGCGGCGGCGG
>PKVZ01000171.1:6444-22838 GCA_003131635.1 Acidobacteriaceae bacterium | reverse complement strand
ACCGGCGATGACTTCCGCTGCGCTGGCAGCGTGGATTTCGGAGTCAACGGCTTAGTCGCGGCTTGAAGAGGATCCGAACCCGGCTTGCTGGAAGATGACCGCACTTCCGAACTCTGGGCTATCGCCAGACCGGTCAAGCTTGCCGCGGCTATCAATAAGAAAACAACTCCGCGCTTCGTCATGGAAAACCCCCGTTCGGATATGCCGCGCCACACCCTCTCTCAATTAGATCACGTTTCCGCCCAACGAGCTGCCTGCACCGTAATCTGAACAAGTTACCTTCGGGTGATCTGCTGGATTAATCCACTGGCAGGGCGGAAAGCGTATACAGCATGGTGACCGCTTCAGCAATCGGCGGCATAGTTCGCCCCGTTTCTAGTAGGCTCTTAAGACAATAATGCGTAGCACTCCGAACAACTATTACCGCATTTCGGACGGTCGCGATCCTCTCCGCATCGGCCTTCTCCTGGATTCGCGCGACCAGGTTCCCGCCTTTTTTGCGCGGATTATCGGAGATATCAATTCCAGTAATTTCGCAAAAATCGAATTCCTGGTTACAAAAAAAAATAGTTCGGGAAACTCCTCGCCCGGTCAATCACAATCGCTCGCTCTCACGTTGCGGCACCGGCTGTCGGATGCAAGGCTGAGAAAGCGTCTGCTTTACGATCTTTACCTTCGTCTTGACGCGCGAATGAATCCGGGAAACGACCCACTCGCCTTAGTCGATTGCAGAAGTCTGCTCGCCGGAATAGAGACAATCGAGGTAGAAGCGATAGGGGAGAATCTGGTTCATCGTTTTCCGCCGGAAGTGGTGGATAAAATCCGCTCCCACAATCTCGACGTACTTTTACACTTTGGATTCGATGCCCTCCAGGGGGACATCCTGAAAGCTGCGCGCTATGGCGTTTGGTCCTATCACCGCGGAGATAACGAGTTCTACCGTGGCGGCCCTTCCTATTTCTGGGAACTGCGTGAAGCGACCCCTCTCTCGGGCGTAGTTCTGCAAGTCCTCGACGAAGACGCCGGTACTGGGTTGGTGCTTTGCAAATCTCTCTTCGCGACCGAGCGAACTTTGAGCGTCTCTCGAAATCGATACACACCTTATTGGAGTTCCGCGGATATGATTATCCGAAAACTAAATGAGCTGCACCGTTCCGGTTGGGAGTATGTGCGCGAACGGGCGATTCCCCCCGCTTCTTACAAAGGGAAACGAGTTCTCTATGACATCCCTGGCAACCGGGAAATGCTCTCGTGGCTGGGACCGATTCTCTTGAAGAAAGCGATCTCATATCCATTTCGCAAGGAAACGGTGCAACATTGGAGGATTGCCATTCGCATTGGCGGAAAGCCGCTGCGGGAACCGGATGCGAACTCTGATTTCTCTGGTTTTCGATGGATTGATTCTCCCCAAGGCCACTTCTGGGCTGATCCATTTGCTTTCGAACACGAGGGCAAATGCTGGGTTTTTTTCGAAGACTACTCATACCAGAAGAAGCGGGGAAGCATCGCATGTGCTGCAATCTCACCAAAAGGCGAACTGGGATCGCCTGTAATCTGTCTTGACCATCCCACGCATCATTATTCCTATCCCCACATCTTCCAGGCGGGGAGCGAAATCTTCATGATTCCTGAGTCATCAGATTCTAATTCGGTTGATCTTTATCGCTGCCGGCAATTTCCCAACCAATGGGTTCGCGAAGCGAACCTATTGCAAGGCAAGTTCGTCGACACCACGGTCTGGGAGCAGGAGGGGCTTTGGTGGTTGGCAACTACCAGCGCCGAGCCAAACGCCGCAGCCGGGTGCCTGCTGCTCTTCTATTCGGCGTCGCTCACTGGAGATTGGCGCTTTCATCCGGCCAATCCGATTTCGACGGATATCCGGCGAAACCGCTGCGCCGGCCGCGTCTTTCGCAGTCACAATCGCCTGATCAGACCCAGCCAAAGCTGTGCTCCCACCTATGGCTATAGCGTGGATTTCAATGAGATCACAGAACTCTCTAAAGAGCGATATTCTGAACGGCCTTTGAAAACTATAACCGCCGAGCATTGGAAAGGACTCTCCGGTATTCACACCTACAACTGGGCGGGCAATGTGGAACTTATCGACGGGCGGACTCCAGTGCCGCTGAGGCGCGTGCAAGGTTGAGACGTACCAAGTGAGCCAGAGCATGGACATCACTCATTCTGAGTTCGAGATCGCAAAGGTGATCGAGCTGCCGGAGGACGAGGTGCAACTCTGGCGCGTGGATCTGGAAGCCATCGCTGCGGACGAGAGCCGCTGGCGAAATGTTCTTTCCACCGATGAGCTAACGCGCGCTTCCCGCTTTCATTTTCCCCGAGATCGGGAATCCTTCACCGCATCGCGCGCGATTTTAAGAACAATTCTGGCAGGCTACCTGGCAACAGATCCAAGGGGTATCCGTTTCTCTTACTCGGAGAAAGAAAAACCCTTGCTGGCAGCGGCGCATGCGGGCAGCGATGTGACATTTAATCTTTCGCATTCCGGCGGCATCGCGATGTTGGCGTTTACCCGCCGACGTGAGATTGGCATCGACGTGGAACAAGTTCGCCGCGACTTCGATGTGGAGGCGATTGCGAATCGATTTTTTTCTGCAGCCGAGCACGCTCAACTTGCCGAACTGCCAGCCGCAAACAGATTTGAAGCCTTCTTCCGCTGCTGGACACGGAAGGAAGCCTATATCAAGGCAACCGGGGAAGGACTCTCACTTCCTTTGCATCAATTCGACGTCTCCATCGCGGCGGGAGAAAATAATGCCCTGCTGGCTACCCGGCCCAACAGTTCCGAAGCTGCGTTGTGGTCGATGCGAGACATACCGGCTTTTTCCGGCTATGTTGCGGCTCTCTGCGTGCGCGGCCACGACTGGCACCTGAAGGGCTGATGGGTTCTCCATAGTCGAGTGGATGGTTTCATTCTCGCGCTGATCCAGCCTCCCAAGACTCTCGGAAACTTTGGTCCCTATTTCGGTCCAGCACAAGTGTCGCCCTTTCGGCCAGTGTTACGTGTACTTCTGTGTCCCTATTAGGGCACGTCCTTCAGATATCTGTTGAGTGGTCGCCCTTCTTATTAAAGTTCCCTTAAGGACTCAACCCTTGGTCCCCCAAAAAATTTGCTCCGAGGGAGACACATGTTGCCATCGAAATCACTTCTGGATTTCAAGAAAATTGGCGCAAAACAAAGCTGCGACTTCATCCTGTTTTTAGCCATGGCCGTGTCGGCTTTCCTGGCGACGGGATGCGACACCGTGCAGCAAAGTGCCGGCGCGTCTTCCCCTCAATCCGCCATGACAGCCATCTCTCTGCCGCCCGCGCTGGTGCCGGGCAGCGGCAATCTCGGCAGCAGCTATCAGGCCGTGTTGTCAGTTAGCGGAGGACGAGCACCCTATCAGTTCTTCGTCAGCCAAGCCGCGCTTCCTCCCGGCCTCGCTCTCAACCCGGCGACCGGAAACATTTCCGGAACTCCGACCCAGGCGGGTAACTTTACCTTCCTGATTTCTGTTTCGGGTGGCGGGTCGGCCGCGCACAACTACACGCTGACGGTAGGTAGCTGCATGAAGTGTGTTGCTGTGCAAATATCGCCGGCGAACCCGTCAGTGGCGCCCGGCGGAACAGTACAGTTTAGTGCGACGGTAACCAATACCAGCAATACTGCTGTGACGTGGTCAGCCAGTGCCGGCACAATCTCGAGCAATGGATTGTTCACGGCGCCATCCAACACCGCCGCCAAGACGATCAGCGTAACAGCCAGCAGCCTAGCTCAAACCGGGGCACTGTCCACCACTACCGTTACTATCTCCAGTTCGACATTCGCCATTACAACTTCGAGTGTGCCGTTCGCGGTGCAGGCACAGCCTTATTCCCAGCCACTGACTGCCACTGGAGGACAAACTCCTTACCAGTGGAGCATCGCCTCGGGAGCTTTGCCGGCAGGCCTGCAGCTTGGCGCCGGCACCGGAATGCTGTCTGGATCGGCTACTCAAGCCGGAACCTTTAACTTCACCGTACTGGGGAAGGATGCGGCTTCACACACTGCGCAGCAGAGCCTTTCCCTTTTGGTTACCACGGCCGGGGCCTGCGGGCCGCCAGTATACTGTTCCAGAACCGACTATGACATCGTACAGTTGCCCACCCCGCCGAACGTAGGTAACCTTTCAGGCGCAAACACAATCGTAACCGATCCGAACTTTGGCAACCGCATTGTGCGTATTACGGATGCGAACACCGACACCAATCCGGCCTTTGTGAACCGCACCTACAACACTGCCGCCAGCGGCAGCGCGGACGAAAACTTGTGGAACTTGGATTCGTCATTGCTGGTGTTACAGGATACGGGCGCACAGACGTACCCCTTCACTTTCAATACCAGCACGATGCAGGCGGCTCGCATGTATGTTTCAAGCTTTCCCACGACAGGCGGGCTCGTGCTATCGCAACCCGGCGACTGGAGCCGGGTGAACCCAAATATTCTTTACACCTCCGGCGGAACGGCCATCAGCACATACGACTTCACCGACCGAACCGTTCCTCCATCGCCGCAACCCTTTTATGATTTCACCAGCAGTCCCAATTGCCTTCCGGCGGGATTCACGGAATCCTGGAAAACCAAAGGTGGAGTAAGCGGCGACGATACGGTCTTCGGCATGGCCTATTCCAATACCGGAGCCCAGGACACCGGCGTCTACGCCGTGGCCTATAAGGTGGGCAGTGGATGCACCGTGTTAAATACGCAAACTGGCGAGGTCTGGGGCGATTGGGGAGCGAAAGGCACGATCAACATGCCGGACCGCTGGACCATTCACAACGTGAAAATATCGAAGGACGGGAACTGGATGGTGGTCGCTGTCGGCCATTGCCTGTTGTCGAGCTGCTCTACAGGTCCGTTCTTCTGGCAGATTGGAACGACGAACATGAGTTCCTGCGGCGAGGGCAAGTCCTGCAACGGTCACTGGACCGAAGGCTACACTCATTGGATCAACAACAACCAAACCCCCACTAACAACCAGGTGATCCGACCGCTGGCAGTGGTAACTGATACCAGCAACCTTATTCGCGATCTTCCTACCGGCTTCACCGGTAATTTTGACCAGCATCAATCATGGAATAACGTCGATCTGGCTGACAGTGTGCCCTTCGCCACCACCACGTGGAGTCAGGTTTCGCCTTTCACCGCGCCCTGGTACAACGAAATCCTTGCGACCGCGGCGGACGGAAGCGGGACAACCTGGCGCTTTGCGCACAGTTTCAATAGCGCCCGTTCACTAAATTTCAGCACCGAGTACGCAATTGGCAGTGTTTCGCAGGATGGAAAGTTCTTCATCTTCTCTTCCGACTGGATGGGTACGCTGGGCTCGGTATCGGGAGCAACGACCTGCACCATCACCACCAACTGTCGCGGAGATGTGTTTGTGGTCGAGATGAGGTAAAGGCCACAGCCGGATGAAGGGACGGAGCGAAGAGTGCCATCCTCGCTCTAAGGGACGCGAACCGCGGTAGAGGGATCAATCACTTTGGACTTTCTTGCTTCCACAGCAAACGTCCCGCCAGCCGGCCCGGCTGCCCGGCGGAATGAAAGATCGACGAATCCGGCACGATTCATGGCGATCTTCATTCCCCGCTCGGTCTGAAACGATTCTGTCCGGCCTCTTAAGAAACCAACAGTCCTGCCAGTACCGTGGAACCATAGGCCATTCGCCAGAACGTAAAGACGAAAAACCGTGGGGGCCGGATTTGGGATGGCTTTGTGTAGAAGTTCAGCAATCGTGAAACTGGGAGGATGCAGGCTGAGCGACACACTGCCGCCGGGAACCAAGACACGGTAAATTTCCGAGAGCGTTTTCTGAATGTTCATGTACGGGATCGCAATCGCAGAAATTACGCGATCAAAGCTCTCAGACTCAAGCGGCAGGCATTCGCCGGCGCCTCGCAAAAAGGTTCTGTCGGGAAATCGCGACTTCGCAATCGCCAGACTGCTGTCGTCGATGTCGAGTCCAGTGACCTGGTCCGCCGGGGTCACACCCCACGAAACCAGATCGCGTCCCGCGCCGCAACCTAGATCGACAATCCTCATAAGAGAACGCCTGCAAGCCAGAAAGCGTGGAGTGAATCAACTCTTGCTTGATATGCAGCGCCAAGTTGGGAGCAGCTCGAATTCATCGCCCGGACATTCCACCCGTAAGATTGGCCTAACGCCTCCGAACAAGGTACTGGAAGTTTATCGCCGATGGACGCCGAGAGATAGACCGCGGCTCGACTTCCGTACATTCTGAATGTAACAGTCCGCGGCCAACCGGTTCGTCTCGAGCATCCGCACGCTTGCTGGTGACTTTGGAGTGTCCCGCGCTCATCGCGCTAGCCCTCTTTTGGGGTAACCTAGCGACATGGGTCAAGAATCGCAGGCAAAACTGCGGGGAGGAGTGACCGGTTGTCGGCAAGCGACAATATGACGCAGACCCAGGACTTCGGCGACCTGCTTACTCTGCTCTGTTGCCCGGTGTGCCGAGGCTCGCTGGTTAACCAGGATAGTGGCTTTTCCTGTCCCTCCTGCGGCAAGCGCTTTCCCGAAGTGCGCGGTGTAGTCCGCTTTGTCGACGAAGACAACTATGCCGACAGCTTCGGCTACCAGTGGCACCGATTTCAGCGAACTCAACTGGACAATGCCAACAGGAATCTCTCAGAGCGGGATTTTGTCCGGAAGACCGGCCTGAAGCCGCAGGACCTGAAGGGAAAGCTAGTCTTGGATGTGGGCTGCGGCATGGGCCGCTTCGCTGAGGTGGTGACTCGCTGGGGCGCACGAGTGGTGGGCATCGACCTGAGCGTTGCCGCCGAAGTTGCGGTCAAAAACCTGGCCGACCGCGAGTTTGTCGGCTTCCAGGCGGATGTGTTCGCACTGCCCTTCGCTCCCGAAACCTTTGATTGCATCTACAGCATGGGCGTGCTGCACCACACTCCCGACTGCGAGAAGGCGGTTAAGGTTCTGCCCCAGTATCTAAAACCAGGCGGCACCCTCGTGGTTTGGCTTTACAGCGGCTACAACAAGTGGTATCGCTTCAGCGACCAGTACCGCAAGATTACGCACCGAATTTCGCCCCGCGTTCTCCATAATTTCTTTCGCGTGGCCGTGCCTTTTTTTTATTGGCTTGACCGCGGACTACGCGCGATTCCTTTTGTGGGCAGACCCGTCGCGGGCATAGTTCATCACGTCTTTCCGGTCAACTTTCATCGGGATCCGGAAATACGAGTGCTGGATACACTGGACTGGTATTCTCCGAAATATCAGTCCAAACATACCTATGAGCAAGTCTTCCGTTGGTTCGAAAGTTGCGGACTGGAAGCGCTGAATGTGGGCGAAGTCTCGGTGGGCGTCAGGGGCCGCAAGCCTTTGGGGGAACATCGAAAAGAAATTTCTTCCGGTTCGATTTAGAGATGGAGGAACCGCGCGCTCCCGCCGCCTTTGTCCAACGCCTTGCCGTGGCAAGACGGAAGCGAGCGCCGAGTGAAGTCGCAGGACATCGATGACCATCGCAGACGAGCGAATCATTGTCGCGGAATCTACTTCAATGGTGGCCGCCACGCACCATGGTGGTGTCGAAGTCGTGGAGCACTGGGCGGAGGAATGGCGTGATCTATGCAATCAGTCTGTCGACGATCAGCCTTTTTACCGCCCGGAATGGATAGCCGCGCACATCAGGGCCTTTGCTCCGAAGGCAGAGGTGGTTCTGCTCACGGTCAGTTTCGAGGGAAAGTTGCTGTTCGTCCTTCCACTGTTGCGGGAATGGTCCGTATTCAGTGGCGTTCCGCTGCGCAAGCTTCGGGGACCGGTAAATAGCCATTCCTGCCGCTTCGATGCAGTCCGGCACTCAGGCTCTCGCGGAGATGCTGCGGTGGTTGTTGCCTGGAACTATCTGCAGAACCTCCCGGGTTGGGATCTTTTGGAACTGCACGACGTGCCCGAAGGTGGCGCGATCGCCGCGCTGGTGGCCGAGGCCGGAAAGAGCGGGGCCCGCACCGCGCAGGTACCGAATCGGCGTAACCCGTACGTTCGCGTTCCGGCAAATCCCAGCGACCTTGACAAGCTCCCCGTCAATGCGCGCTTGCGAGGTAAATTGCGCCACATACGCCGGGAACTTGACGGCCAGGGCGGCTTAAGTTTTCTGCGGGTCGAGAAAGTGGACCCAGTTGTGTTGAATCGTTTCTATGAACTGGAATCTTCCGGGTGGAAGGGGACGGAACGAAGCGCCATCGCCTGCCATCCAAATATTCGGCAATTCTACGACGAGATCTCGCAAGCTGCCCAGAGATTCGGATATTTCTGCATGTATTCGCTGGAACTTAACGGAGAATTGTTGGCGGCGCATCTCGGGTTAGCGTACAGAGGCCGGTATTATTCTCCGAAGATTGCTTACAACGAGAAGTTTCCGCAATATGCTCCCGGCCATCTCATCGTGAGCGAAATCCTGCATGATTGCGCATCGAGAGGAATCTCCGAATACGACATCACCGGCGTCAACGATGAGTGGAAGATGAAGTGGACGTCGGAAACTCGGGCCAAATTCGTGTACTTCATTTTCCGTCAGGGACTTCCCGGCAATTTGGCCCATGCGATCCGGTTCCGTATAAGACCGGCCGTCAAGAAACTGGTGCGCCGTTGAAAGCGCTGCTAGACGGCGTTCATGCTAAAGGTGACTAGGTCAATGTCGATCATTCAACATCTCGCACATTCAACGAAGGTTTTGCTGGGCAGGGTAAACGCGGGGCGGGGGCTCAGCATCTTTCCCGGCGACCGATTTCTGGTGTCGTATCCCAGGTCTGGCAGCACGTGGAGCCGGTTTCTCATCGGCAATCTGCTTTCGGAGAGCGAACCGATAACTTTTGCCAATCTCGAATCGCGCTTGCCTTCGATTTACCTGTGTTCCGATCGTCAGCTTAGGCGCGTTCCCCGTCCTCGCCTTATTACCAGCCACGAGCCTTTTGACCCTTCCTATAAAACAATTCTGTATGTTGTGAGAGACCCGAGGGATGTGGCGGTCTCGTTTTATCACTATTCGCTAAAGAACCGGCACATACTCGACGGCTATCCCATGGACAAGTTTGTTTCACGCTATGTCACCGTGGAAGTCGATCCCATGTACAACCGTTGGGGGTCTTGGGCGGACCATGCAATGAGCTGGGTAACCATGCGACAAGACCGCAGCGGATTCCTGCTGCTTCGGTATGAAGACATGGTGGAGAATCCTGAGCGTGAACTCGCCAAAGTAGCATCTTTGCTGAAACTTGATGTCACTCCGGAAAGGTTGTCCCGAGCAGTGGAACTCAGCTCAGCGGATCGGATGCGCCGCCTGGAGAAGGAGCAACACAAAGCTTGGACACAAACCAGCCACACCCGCGCGGACAAACCTTTTGTGAGAACTGCAGGGTCAGGTGACTGGCGGACATCGTTAAGCTCCGCTGCCATCGCCGAAATCGAGGAGGCGTGGGGCCCTGTCATGCAAACGCTCGGTTATGCTTTGAGCAGTAGCGTGCCACTGCATGAGGTACGACGGTAACGCTGCCGGTCTGCGTCGCGGGGATGAGCGGATCTTTCCATCTCCTGCTAGGAATCCTTATTCGGCGTGTCCTCTTCCCTGGCATTCCGGGGCGAGACTTTCTTATTTCCAGTTCGTCGAATGCCGACATTTATATTGTGCAGCATTTCCCACCCCTTCCCGTGAAGGTGTGTCCGCAGCCACGACTTGCTCCGTTCCGCATAGTGTTGCACCTGTAGATAAGCTGCTCCAACGCGGAACGGCATGGCAAATCTGAGGTCCAGGTAGTGTTCGACTTGGGCGCCCCATTTTTCCTTGTATCCTGGTTGCCCTCCCAGGAAGTCATACGAACGTACGCCCTGGGCAATCAGGTCCTTGATCGCTCGAGCTCGCAACACATAACCTACGCTGTCAGTCGAATACTCTCGATCGAATCCTTCCTGCAATTGTGAAACAGTGTTGCCGAAGCGGAATCCGAACTGCGCCGCCGCCGGCCGGCCATTCAGATCCAGAAGCCAGAATTCCAGCAAGCCTCGCGCCAGAAGCAGGCCTCCCATGTCGTGATAGAACTGGCGCCGGGCGGCTGACTCGAAGCTTCCCGGCTGGCCTGCACTCTGCCAGCGCTTCCGATGCAGGCTAAATAGCGCTTCCAGACAGGCAGGCAATTCGGATTCGCTTTCGCATTTATAGAAACGTGTTCGATATTTTTTTTCGAGCCGCTTGCTATAGTACGCAATTTTCCCGCGTTCTTTGGCCGAAAGAAACTCCAGGTATTCTTCCCAGGTTGCGGGCAGCGGGATCGCCGAAGCGGGCCTCTGCCTCTCGATTACCACCCACTTTTTCTTTGCAAAGAACTGCAGCAATGCCTTCGCCGCCGGCGACTGCGGAGGCATCGTGTTGAACTCCCCTAATTCCCAAGAGTTCCGCTGGCTCTCCAGAAAACACAAAAGTGACTCGGCAAATCTATCTTCGAATCCGGGCTTGACTGGCAGGTCCAGATTGTCCGAGTCGTGGCTGCCATCGCCCATCAACCGCAGCAAACGCAAGCGAAACGGAGGCGATCCGCATGTGGTCACGGCCATCAGTGCCAGACCCACGAGCGAGGAAGAGGCATCCCGAAAAGCAACTACCAGCAGACGGTCGTTTCCGCCGAACGCCCGCCACCAGGGCACGAGCCACTCATAAGTGGAAAATGTTGTGGAGTACGGATACTCACCCAGCAACGCTTCCCACTCGGGCCGCAGAAGCTCGAGACTCTCAAGATTCTCGTAAACACTGGTTGTGAGGTTCTGCTCCGAAGCCATCCGCCCGGTCTTTCCTTCCGCATTCCGGCGTAGTTAGTACGCCCGCCCTGTCACTGCCAAGAGCGCATCCCGCTTAGACTATAGCAGCATGCATTGTGCGCGATCGGTTGCGATGAATGACTTATCGCGCCACGCTCGGTGAGCGCCTCGGACATTCACAGACGCACCAGAAGGGGCACGACAGTCATCTGTGGACCCATGAAGATGCGCTATACAATAAGCAAGTCTTTCCATCGTTTCCCAGATTTTGAATGCTGAGAACCATCAAACTCGCAGCTCTAGGGGTACTTCGAAGCAGCGGTGTTTTTACTCTGGTGGCAAACAGCCGTTGGCGCCAAGAGCGGCTATTGATCCTCTGCTATCACGGAATCTCGCTCGAGGACGAGCACCTGTGGAGACCCAGGCTTTACGTTGAACCGCAAAAGATGGAGCAGCGGCTGGAGTGCCTCAAGAAGGGGAAGTTTTCAATTTTGCCTCTCGGCGAAGCTTTGCAACGGCTCCGTTCCGGGAGTCTGCCTCCGCGCAGCGTTGCCCTTACGTTTGACGATGGCACTTACGATTTTTTCCGGCAGGCCTATCCGCTGTTAAAAAGTTATGGTTTCCCCGCGACTGTGTACCAGACCACCTACTACACGGCGCTTCAGCGACCGGTGTGCAACCTGATCTGTTCGTACATGCTCTGGAAGCGGCGGGGCGATGTGATCGCGGATGTCGAAGGCCTGGGCTTGCCGGGGCCGCTGGACTTGCGGACTGATGCCAGCCGGGGGACCATCGTGCGTGGTCTGCTTGCAATCGCAGATCGCGAAAACAAGACCGGACTGCAACGGGATGAACTCGCAGCGCGATTAGCCCGCGTTCTGAAGATTGACTACGCCGAGCTGAAAGCGAAGAGAATTTTGCAGTTGATGAATGACAGCGAGTTGCAAGAAATTTCGCGAAACGGCGTTGATGTTCAATTGCACACCCATCGTCACCGCACTCCGGAAGACGAGGTGCTTTTTAGAAAGGAAATCCAGGACAACCGCTCGACGCTTCAAAAATTGATCCCCACACCCCTGGTTCATTTCTGCTATCCAAGCGGGGTATACGCGACCTCATTCCTGCCCTGGCTGCAAAAAGAGCAGGTGGTGTCTGCTACCACCTGCGACACCGGCCTCGCCGAACGCCAGACGGAGAGCCTTTTGTTGCCGCGCTTCGTCGATCAACAGACTCGCACCCAAATCGAATTCGAAAGCTGGGTCACCGGAGTGGGGGACTTGTTGGCGGTGCGGCGGAAGGCGGCGGCNNGCAGACTCGCGATGACGCCACCACGGCTGCTGAAACTCAGGGTCCGGCACGCCGTCGATCCAAAGGTCAGTCCGCAGATCACGCTTGTTCATCCTTCTCCAGATGATTCCTGCCCGGCGCGTATGGTAGTTCGAGGTCACGATCGCGATCGAGTGCCAGTGATGCTCGACGATGCAGGGGCGGAGAGCCTGTGCTTCCTGAGCCGTGGAGTCCACGCCCCCGCCGAGTTCGCAGAAGTCGACCCGCGAGGCCAACTCGTTGCCGTAGGTTCGCTCGAGATAGGCACGCGCAGCGGGCGGAATCGATTGTCCCCAGTAAGATTCTTTCGGAACGCTAAGCAAAACTCGGTCAGCAACATTCTGCCGCAACAAGTTGATCGCGCCAGCGATGCGAACTTTTTCCGCGACGATCGACCCCTGGAGCACGATCGCCGCATCCACGTGGCTCGGGGCCGGATCGCTGGCAATCAAGAGGCCGCCGCCCCAACGCAACAAACAAAAGGCGATCACGACGACGGCGACGATCAACCACCCAAATGTCCGCAGCAACGAGCGCAAGAAAGGTCTGGATGGTGAGGACATTCCGAGTGGCTCCGCCATATCGGTCCGCTCCCGGGCCCGCGCGCCGCTCCCGGTAGGTATGGGACGAAAGCGCCCAATTCTAGCATGTGCCGGACAGTTATCTAGACAGCGGCTGCGCTTTGTGCCAACCTGAAATGAATGCGCCGAATGTGTTCGACTAGCGATCCATCCAGTTCTTGCGCCAACCTGCCATAGTGCGGACCAGAGTGAAATGAGTTTGAAGGAATGAGTTTAAAATCCCGAGCACTGAAGAATGTTGCGTCAAGCTGGGGGGGCTTGGCGGTCAATATTGCAGTCGGGTTTTTTCTCTCGCCGTTTATCCTGCATCATCTCGGGGACGAAGCCTTCGGATTGTGGGTTCTAATTTTCTCCTTAACCGGCTATTACGGCATCTTTGATTTCGGAATCCGCTCTTCCCTCGTGCGCTATGTCTCGAAATTCCAAGCCACGGGCGACAAGGACGAACTTACGCGCCTCATCAATACCAGCCTGTTCACCTACACGTGTGTCGGGCTTGCCCTGGTGGTGCCCACAATCATAGGCAGCCTTTATGTAGACCGGCTGTTCCACGTTCCCACCGAGTTTCTCAAAGACGGCCGAATTCTGGTTTTGATAGTAGGGTACTCCCTGGCTCTCGGGTTTCCCTTAGGCATCTCGGGAGGCATCCTCGAGGGATTGCAAAAATTCTACCTATTGAATTGGACCAACATTGTAGCCACGTTGGCGCGAGCCGTTCTGATTATCTATGTCCTCCGGCACGGCTTGGGACTTCTCAGCGTTGCGCTGATCACTGTGTCCTTGCCCTTGATCGCATCGGCGGTTCGAGCCGTTATCGCTCAGCGATTGCTGGCCATTCCCTACGGATGGAAATATGTGAGCCGGGATTCGCTTCGGCAGGTGGCGAACTACGGCTCGGTCACTTTTATGATCATCGTGGCCGGGCGATTGAGGTTCAAAACTGATGCAGTCATTATTGGAAGCTTTCTGTCGGCGGCGGCAATCACATATTTTTCCATTGGCGCACGCCTGGTCGAATACACCGGAGAAGTAGTAAGCAGTCTGGCACAGATTTTCACGCCCATGTCCAGTCACTTTCACGCAACCGGTGACTTCGCGCAACTGCGCAAAATCTTCATTTCAGGAAACCGGGCCTGCGCTCTCGTCATGTTCCCCATGACGGTTGCTCTGCTCGTAATGGGTAAGTCGGTGATCGAAGCCTGGGTGGGACCACGTTATGTATCGAGTTACTCCATCCTGCTGATTCTCTTGATTCCGAGCACTCTGTATCAAATTCAGTCGACTTCGAACCGGATCTTGTTCGGAATGAGCCTGCATAAATCCCTGGCGTATGTCGTGCTCATGGAGGGCATTGCCAACTTGATTCTCAGCATCGTGCTGGTGCGGCCTCTGGGAATTGTGGGTGATGCCATTGGCACTGCAATCCCACTTTTATGCACGGCGCTGTTCTTTTTGCCACGTCATCTATGCCGCCAGTTGGATATCCCGGTTCGCAAATTCCTTGTGGAAGCATATTTCTACCCGGTGGTGCTTTGCATCCCCATGACTTTTGTACTTCTGCTGATGCAGCGTTCTTTCTATGCTCATCGCTACCCGCAGCTGGTTCTGAATCTGACGGCTGGCATCGCAGTCTACGGGGTGGGGGTACTCTGGTTTGTCCTGACCCGGGAACCTCTCGGCATTCAACTCAAAACTCGAATGTCCCGCTATTTCGGACTCTCGGGCCAGTCCCAATTGTGACCTCACCGAAACGGCAAGAAGGCGAAAACGGTTGCTGTTGTCGCAATTGTTTTCACACTCGGAACGCAGATTGGATTCCTCCTCTTTCCTAATCCATAAAAACGTTTACTTTCAATTTGTTACGTGGATAATCTGCAATTCCGAAGGCCTGAAAATTGCTTCACCCTTCAGTAAATTCACACGGAACAAATCCGACTTTCTTAAGACCAGCAGTAGGTGATACTCTGTTGAGTAACGTTTTTCGGGGCTTTCCTCTCCCTTAGAATCTGCAATCGAATTTCGCTCCGGCCGATAGAAATTGGCTGGGAAGTAATCCAGTCAAATACGATAAAGGTACTAGACAAGAATAAGCAAAAAATCCAGGAGGCTTCGCACTTGACCGCTTCGACCAGCCATCTCATCCCGCCCCACGGCGGCGAACTGATTAACCTCATCGCTCAACCCGAACGAAATTCCGAATTGAAGGCCCATTCGAAGGAATGGCCTTCCTGGGATCTAACCGCCCGCCAGCTTTGCGATCTGGAGTTGTTAGCCACGGGTGGTTTCTCTCCGCTGCGGGGATTTATGACCCGCGCCGATTATGAAGGCGTTTGCCATGATATGCGGCTGGCCAGTGGCGCTCTTTGGCCGATGCCCATTACCTTGGATGTCACCGAGGAATTTGCCAAGAAGCTTACGCCCGGCACCAGCAAAGTTGCGCTGCGCGATCCCGAAGGCGTCATGCTGGGCGTCCTGCATGTGGAAGATGTTTGGCAGCCCGATCGCAAGGCCGAAGCCAAGGCCGTCTTCGCCAGTACCAGCGCCGCCCATCCCGGCGCCGATTACACCATCAACAAGGCGAATCCATGGTACGTTGGCGGAAAAATCGAAGGCACGCAGATCCCTCCGCATTACGATTTTCGCAACTTACGTTTGACTCCAGCCGAAGTTCGGGCGGAGTTTGCTCGCGAGGGCTGGCGCCGCGTAGTGGCGTTCCAGACGCGTAATCCCATGCATCGGGCCCACGTCGAACTGGCATTCCGCGCTGCCAAGCAAGTCGAGGCGAACCTGCTGATTCATCCCGTGGTGGGCATGACGAAGCCCGGCGATGTGGATTACTACACGCGTGTGCGCTGCTACCAGTTGCTGCTCTCCAAGTTCCCGCAGTCGACTGCGAAACTTTCCCTGCTGCCGCTGGCCATGCGCATGGGCGGTCCACGCGAGGCCATCTGGCACGCACTGATCCGCAAGAATCACGGTTGCTCGCATTTCATCGTGGGCCGCGACCACGCCGGACCGGGCAAAGACACTGACGGAAAGCCGTTCTATGGGCCGTATGAGGCGCAGGAGGTCTTCAAGAAGCACGAAGCCGATATCGGCGTCACCATGGTTCCCTTCAACATGATGGTTTATCTCGAGGACGAGGATCGATACGTTCCCGATGATGAAGTGAAGAAGGGCGACCGGGTACTAAACATTTCCGGCACCGAACTACGCGAGCGCCTCAATGAAGGGCGCGAAATTCCTGCGTGGTTCACGTATCCGGAGGTTGTGGCGGAATTGCGCAAGAGTTTTCCCCCGCGTCACAAGCAAGGCGTGACCATCTTTTTCACCGGCCTCTCGGGTTCCGGTAAGTCGACGATCGCAAACGTGTTGCTCACGAAATTTCTGGAAACCGGCGGACGACCGGTGACGCTTCTCGATGGCGATCTAGTGCGCAAGCATCTGTCTTCCGAGCTCGGTTTCTCGAAAGAGCATCGTGACATTAACATCCGGCGCATCGGCTATGTGGCCTCGGAAATCACCAAGAACGGTGGGATCGCCATTTGCGCGCCCATTGCGCCTTACGACGCCACACGCAAACATGTCCGGCAGATGATCGAGCCTTACGGAGGCTTCGTTCTGGTGCACATCGCCACCTCCGTCGAGGTCTGCGAGCAGCGCGA
>PKVZ01000171.1:1134-6377 GCA_003131635.1 Acidobacteriaceae bacterium | reverse complement strand
CGCCAGCGAAACGATGCAAAGGCTGAAGCCGGTACGTCATGGATCTGCTGATTAAGAGCTTGGTTGGTTTCGGAGTAGGGACCCTCATCGGAATGACGGGAGTCGGGGGCGGCGTTCTGCTGCTCCCGATCCTGATTTTTGGCTTGGGCGTGCCTCCCATTCGAGCCGTGGGCTCGGACGCGCTGTTCAACTTCCTCACCAAAATCGGCGCCAGCATTGTCCACCTGCGCAAGGGAACGGTTCGCCGCAAAGTGGTCTTGGCCTTGGCGGTGGGCAGCGCACCAGGATCTTATCTTGGCGTAAGTTTTCTGGTTCACTTGCGCAATGTTTATGGTAATGGGGTCAATCACTTCATCACCATTGCCGTCGGGGTCCTGCTGATCTGCATTCCGACATTCCTGTTCTTCCAGAAAAAAATTGAAGACCGGGCGGCCGCTCGCCCTCCGACAATGAAGTCGTTCGCCTGGATGTCGCTGATCGGCTTAGTAGCCGGCTTCCTGGTGGGCATCACTTCGGTAGGCTCCGGCAGCATCGTTATGATGATGCTTTTGTTGTTTTACAGCTTTCAGCCAAAGGTCATGGTGGGCACCGACATAGTTCATGCCCTCATTCTCACGGGTGTAACGAGTCTTCTGCACTTTCGCATGCACAATGTTGATGTCCATCTGGTTGGTGCACTTTTGATTGGCTCGGTCCCGGGAGGACTGTTGGGTTCCTACTTAAGCACGCGGGTTCCAGTTCCCTGGCTCAGGCGGATTCTCTGCGCGGTATTGCTGGCGACGGGCGCGCGCATGCTGATGGCTTGAAAGCAGTTGTCAGTTCTCAGCAAGGTCGCTGCATGAAGCTGAGAACTGCGATCTAAGAACTAGAATTTAAAGAGAGATTATGAACTCGAGTTCCTACGCTCAAATACTGCAACGCATTCACGCCGCGATACAAGCCTCCCGCGAGGTTTTTGCCCGCTTCACTCCCGGCGCAATTGAAACGGAATACAAAATCGGACACGATCCCGTAACCGAAGCGGATCGCGCACTCGACGCAGTTTTGCGCAAGGAACTGCTGCGCGAGGGCGAAGGCTGGCTTTCGGAAGAAAGCGTCGACGATCCCATTCGCTTGCAACGCTCGCGGGTTTGGGTGGTCGATCCTCTCGACGGCACGCGGGAGTTCGTCAAGGGAATTCCGGAGTTCTGCGTATCGATCGGGTTCGTAGAGGATGGCCGTCCTGTAGCTGGTGGAATCTACAATCCGGCAACTGACGAAACTTTCCTGGGATCAATCGAATCCGGCGTCACCTACAATGGAAGACCTTCGCAACCGAGCCAGCGCAAAAGTCTTGATGGCGGGCTAGTTCTCGCCAGCCGCAGCGAGGTCAAGCGCGGGGAATGGAAGCCGTTTGAGAATGCCGCTTTCAAGATTCGCCCCATGGGTTCGGTAGCTTATAAGCTAGCTCTGGTCTCGGCTGGATTGGCCGACGCAACTTTCACCTTAACGCCCAAGAACGAGTGGGATGTTGCCGCGGGCGCCGCTTTGGTGCTGAGTGCGGGAGGGTTTGTCAGCACCCTGGAGAACACTGCTCTGCGTTGCAATAACAAGAATCCGTTGCTTTCCGGCTTGCTGACCTCGGGTCCATACTTAAGAGAAGAACTTCTTGCAACGGTGAGGGAGTTCATCGAACCGGCGCTTCTGAAATCCGGACGCGATCGCTGAGGGATTTTCTAATCGCTTTGCGTTGCAGTCTGACCCGAAGGCAAGGAGAGAGCTAGTGAGCGAAATACGGGAAAGATTTCTCGCAATTGGAATTTTAGGATGAATAGCTTCTATGTTTCCGGAGGCCGGTTGCGAAGCACCATATTCCGTAAGCTGGAAGAATGGCAATCCTGCGATCAAGCCGTCCTGATCGAACTCGACCCGGTAAAGAACCAGTCGCGCCGGTGTGTGGAATATGTTTCTCCGCCGGAAGTCCGTCCTGACGAGTTGCCGGCGCTTCTGTTCAAATCGGCCACGCTCCGGGGCAACCAGCTTTATACCTGTACATCCACTGAGGTATTGGTTTACGACGTCCCCAGTTTTCGGCTGCAGCACTTCATTTCCCTGCCCTGTTTCAATGATCTCCATCATGTTTACCCCACACAGCGTGGGACGCTTCTGGTAGTCGTGACCGGACTCGATATGGTGGTAGAGGTTACGATGGAGGGAAGCGTGGTGCAAGAATGGAGTGTATTGGGCGAAGATCCGTGGGCCAGATTCTCGCGGCAAACAGATTATCGCAAGATCCCTACTACTAAACCACACCGGTCGCACCCGAATCACGCATTTGAACTCGATCAGGAGGTCTGGGTTACGCGCCTGCAGCAGCGCGATGCGATCTGTCTGAGCAAACCCGGTCCGCGCATCGACATCGCCATCCAAAGGCCCCACGATGGATACGTCTTCGGGGACCGAATTTATTTCACCACGGTCGACGGCCATATCGTCATGGCCAACCGGAAAACTCTCCAAGTCGAGGAGACGATTGATTTGAACCAGATGAGCGGACAATCCGGACAAGTGTTGGGATGGTGCCGCGGTGTGCTTCCGCTGGACGAACGCTGGTTATGGGTAGGCTTCACCCGCGTGCGCCCCACCAAGTTCGTGGAGAATGTGTCTTGGATCAAGAATGGACAATCGCAGCGGCACAAGCCTTCCCACGTTGCCCTCTACGATCTGCAGAGCAAGAGATGCGAACAGGAAATTGAACTGGAGCCGCACGGAATCGGGGTAGCGTTCAGTCTGCTTCCAGTCCCGATGCCGGAGACCAGCCCTGTAGAACCGGCTTACAATCAGTCGGGCCGTGCGACCAGCCTTTGAATTCGCCAAGCGATGGTTCGATGCCGAAGGATTCGATTGTCTTTCTGATGTATCACGAATTGGAGATCCTGGGGCGGCCTCTCTGCCAATCCGAACCGGGATATGCTCGTTACGTCCTGCCCGATTCTGATTTTCGCGCACAGATGGATCACCTGAAGGGACATGGCTGGCAGGGGTTGAGCCTCGGCCAGGCTCTACAATTTGCGGAAGGTCCTAACGTAACTATCACTTTCGACGATGGCTGCGAGACCGATCTACTGGCAGCGGCTCCCATCCTGCAGCAGGCCGGCTTCAACGCCACGTTCTTCATCACGGTCGGTAGGTTAGGAAAGCCTGGCTACCTTTCGAAGGCGCAAGTAAAAGAGCTCAGCGAGGGCTTTGAGATTGGATCTCACTCGATGACCCACGCCTACCTCACCGATCTTGACGAGAGTGGCCTACGGCACGAGATCTGCGATTCCAAATTGCAACTGGAGCAGATCATCGGGAAACCGGTCGACCACTTCTCATGTCCTGGCGGACGCTGCGATCAGCAAGTGGTGGCAGTGGCTCGCGCCGCTGGCTACAAGACACTCGCCACCAGCCGCATTCAGGCAAATTCCAGAAAGACGGACCTCTTTGCACTGGGGCGCGTCGCGATCCTGCGAGGTATCCCCTTGAGCACGTTTGCTGCGCTCTGCGCGGGAAGATCATTGTCCCGCATGCGACTCCAAAGTATGTTTCGCGGAGCTGCCAGGCAGATTCTGGGCAATTCATTTTACGATCGCGTGCGCGCCACGTTGCTGCATCGCTGAAATCTTGCTCGCTGGCTGAAAAGATCTCTGGTCACTTACTCCCTGATCTCATGGGAACCGCGCCAGTTGGGCTCGGTTTCCGCGTGTGTTGGCACTCCTCTGATAACTAATTAGAATGGGGTTTGATATGAGCCTGCGACGCTTATCCCCCGCGATCAAATCCTTCTTTCGCTGGATCGTCGTATTGGCGTGCAGCCTGGCCGCAGGTGCGCAGAACCCGAACGACCATCAGGACGCGACTGCGAGCAAAACGTGCGGACCGCCGGAATATTGTGCGCGCACAGATCGGCGCGTCGAGCCCTATCCGGAAAAACCCCCGGTGATCGGCCCAGCGGGATCGATCATTACCGATCCGAGTTTTGGATCCCGCATTTTACGCGTCACCGATGGCAGATCAGACCGAACCCAGATTGAGCGCCCACTCTACACTCCCTCTTCCGCGGAACAGAATTCGTGGAACAAAAACTCCACCATGTTCTACGTGGTCACCGCTGGGGGCTCGTTTCTGCTTTACGATTTCAACCCCGCGACCATGACGGCACGAGCCGTCAACACCCCGAATTTGACTTGGGGAGCGGAGCCCCAATTCAGCTTCCGGCAGCCCAACATCCTCTATGGCATCAATCGCAGAGCAACGACCTTTGAGCAGTACGACACCTTGAGCGGGCGAGTGACAGAAATCAACAATCCCTCGAAATGTGTGAAGCTCGGCTCCGGCGACAGGGGAAGCGGCATCACGGTTAGTGCTGACGACAATCGATTCATGGCCACCTTGGGCCCCCAGCAAGACAAGTTCCCGTTCGTCTACGTTTATGACAGAACGCAGGGCTGCCGCTGGCTCAACACCGAGACCGGTGAAGTCGGCGGACAGTGGGGCCCCAAGGGCAGCATTTCTATTCCAGATCGCTTTCTAATGCATAACGCTCGCCTGGCAAAGTCTGGAAAGTTCGTCTACATGACGCGCGGCGGTGGTGGCAGCCCCGGCCATCGCTGGACCGTCTGGGAAGTCGACACCCTGAACGTCGGCTTATGCCCCCGAGGATGTCTTGGACACCACGTGCTCGGGTACACTCACATTGTCGGCTCTTCCGAGCTGATCCATCCCATGGACACATGGATTCGGCCGCTGGATCATCTAGAAAATTCCACGCCGCTTGTTACTCCCTTGGAACCTGGCAAGGAGGCCTGGTTCGACTCGCATTTTTCGTGGAACAATGTGGATCCGGACGATTCTGCCCCGGTTTGTTTTTCCACGTACCAGGCAACCAATCCAGATACACCCGGAGCCGCGCCACTGACGACTGGACCATGGGACAATGAAATCGACTGTGCGGAGACAGACGGAAAGGCCTCCAAAGTCTGGCGATTTGCCCATACTTACAGCACCGCCAGAAACGGCTTCTGGTCGACCCCGCGGGGAAATGTTTCGCAGGACGGCCGCTTTTTCATGTTCACCTCCGACTGGGAAGACCAGCTCGGAAGAATGCCGAACGGCGACAAATATCGGACCGATGTTTTTGTGGTCGAACTGAAATGATGCACTGGCAGCAAGACAGATTTGCAGCGGAGCACCCAGCCTAAATGGAATATCCCAAGAGCGCC
>PKVZ01000171.1:283-1120 GCA_003131635.1 Acidobacteriaceae bacterium | reverse complement strand
CCGGGAAATCCGGTGCTGGAACTGGTGGAACCTGCAGGCGACGAGTCGCCGGTCATCCCATTCTTAAAGCGGGGCGGCGGCCTGCACCACTTATGTTATGAGATCGACGGATTGGAAGACCAATTAGTCTTGAGCCGTGCCCAAGGCGGCCTCGTGGTCAGGCCGCCGCTTCCTGCAGTAGCCTTTGGAGGTCGCCGCATCGCCTGGGTCTATACCAAGAACAGACTCCTTCTCGAATATCTGGAGCGTCAAAGAAGGCCGACTACAGAATGAGCTCAGAGCCCAAAGGCTTAGACCTGCGAAACGAAATTGACCGCCTGATCTCGGCTGGGTCAACAGATTTAGCTTCCTTGCGCCTCGCCGAACTCTGGCGCACTGAAGCCGGCGCCGGAGTTGCCGCCTTTCTGGTGAGTCGCTATGAAAAGCTGCGCGGCACTGTTCCTCTGGTCTCCTATCGCGTGGCAATTCTCCGATCATTCACTCTGGAGCCGGCAATTCCTTTGGTTAGAGCCGAGGCCTTTTTGCATGGAGTCGATTTGACCCTCCAGGTTGGCGACTTTAACGCTTACGCCCAGGAAATTCTCGACCCGGAAAGTTCCCTCTACCGTTTCAAGCCGGACGCCGTAATTGTGGCTGCAAGGACGTCCGATCTTGCGTCCGAGCTATGGCAAAAGTATGCCGACCTCGCACCGGAAGCAGTTTCCGAAGTGGTTGAGCGCGTGCGCAACAGCTTCAGTCAATGGATCCGGATACTTCGCGAGCGCAGTTCGTCGGCGATCGTTATACATTCCCTTGAACTTCCTGCATATCCGGCCATGGGACTGCTTGATGCGCAGC
>PKVZ01000171.1:0-191 GCA_003131635.1 Acidobacteriaceae bacterium | reverse complement strand
AGAACTGCCAAAGTGCTCGTCACCGACCTCGATAATACAATGTGGGGAGGCGTGATTGGCGAAGACGGATTGACTGGAATCAAACTCGGTCCGGAGTATCCCGGTGCGGCGTATCAGAACTTGCAGCGGGCAATGTTGGATCTGGCGCGGCGAGGAATTCTGCTGGCCGTCTGCAGTAAAAACAATCCTGA
>PKVZ01000190.1 GCA_003131635.1 Acidobacteriaceae bacterium | reverse complement strand
CCCGCGATAGAAGAATCAGCTCGAAGTTTGCCAGCACGTCCTGGTGCGCGGCGTCGAATACCACTTGCCGCGTGCTCGCAGCAAATGCCGACATCTGCACCTGCACGGTGTATGGACCATCAGAGGGAATCCGCAACAGGTAAGTGCCATCCACATCCGTCCATGCAGTGACTGTTTCCTTGGTCGCCGCATTTGCCGCGGAAACTGCGGCGCCGGGAATCGGCATGTTTCCGGATTTCACCACGCCGTGAAGGACTCTGGTTCCTGCTGCAGCGGTCGCGGTTTGCGCTCTTAGTGGATGAGGATGAAACAGCACCGCAGAGAAGAGCAAGACAAAGCCAAAGACAGGCGCAGGAGTCGTCCTACACTTCATCATTTGAGACTGAGGACTGGTAGAACTCATAGGATCGGGCCAGCGTTCCGCGCCATGTTTATCGGATGATATCTCGCCCGCACGGCAAGCGCTGTAAACTTTTGTGGCATGCCCGCTGGTCTCAGATTAGAACTGCCGTTCGTAAAGTTATGCAAAGATTGGTCAGATCTGTGTTTCTTGCGCACCTAAGGGCGCATAATTTCGTTTATAGATTCAGATCGATTGCTTTGCAAAAGGAGATCCCATGCTTAAGAAATACTTGCTTGTTCTCGCCGCAGCCGGCGCCATCTCAATGGTTGCGCCTTTCGCCGCGGCTCAGGATAGCCAGGCCAATGATCAATCAGCACCGCAGGAAGCCAATGGAGGCCATCGCCACGGTCCACCCGATCCCGCCAAGCGCACCGCGGAACTCACCAAACAACTCAATCTCACCTCCGACCAGCAAGGAAAAGTATTGAGCGCTCTGCAGTCCGAACATTCTCAGATGGAGAGCCTGCACCAGGACACTTCTCTTTCCCAGCAGGATCGCCACGCTAAGATGGTGGACATCCGCAAAGCGACCGACTCTCAGATCCGCGAACTGCTCGACTCGAATCAGCAGAAGAAGTGGGACGAGATGCAAGCCAAGCGTGAGCAATGGATGCAGAATCGTCGCGGAGGACCGCCAGATGCGGGTTCGGGCCAGCAGCCACCGCAGTCATAGCTAGCCGCGATCCATCGGCAAAACGGATATGCGCTTTCTCGCGGCCCCGAGAATTGACCGATACGAAGTTGCCGATAAATGGGGACCGTGTGGGGGCCCACAAGGTTTCCGTAAACGACAAACGGCCCGCAAGCGGTTAAACTTGCGGGCCGTCCGGTGGACTGTTTGGGATTGACCAAGAGGTGGTCACTCTACGTGGCCTCTCACGGCAACTCCCGGGTCATGGACTGAAGACCGGGCCGAAGCCCAAGGTCGGAAGCCTTCGCGCGACCGACGCGATGCATCCATCCGTAATCACCGGCTAGTGTGCGGGCTGTAGCTGCGGCGCGTCGTGATCTGTTCTTGCTCGATACGATCGGCATCCGAAGCCCCGCGTTAGAGCAACCAGCTCTAAGTCTCAGCCACCTCACCTGGTCTTAGACTCCCACAACAATTACCACTACAATCAGAACTTGTCATTCGACCACCTCCTTTCCGGTGTAATCGCAGATTAGTACGAAAACCTGTGCAGCGTCAACCGGCACGAAAGTAGGTGCCGAGAGTGGCAACTTCAAGAACATGACCTTCGTCATGCGCCCGATCAAAAGGGAATATGCTACAGATGCCTCCTGCCCCGCGCGCTTCCAGGGCGGACCACAGACCTGCTACCCGGTTCATGATTGCATTGACGCGAAGATGCCCAGAAGCTATGATGATACAGAGCCATGAGCGCAGCAACTCCAGGTCGGGTGAGCGACGAAGAAGTGCAGGCGCGGGCGAAGATGGCTGGCTTTATTGACTCTGTTGTTGACACAATTGAGTCAGCCCCGGCGAATGAGGACACAGCGAAAGGCGGCAAGAAGCCTACTTCCCGCGCAGAGCGTCCTGCAACGCGCTAGCGTGTTTCTTGAATTCCGCAATCAACTGATTTTTCACTTCTGTTGGTAAATGTGCCCCATACTTTCCCAGGAGCCGTTTGAAGGCTGCAAGATCGCCTCGCTGCCCTGCGGCGTGAAACTCTTCGACAATCTTGCCCGCCAGCTTCTCGTCCCGAGGTTTGGGATTCTTCATTCCTCATATTCTACCGTCTCCTCTATCGTGCTCTTTACCGGTGGAGTCGGGGCCCCTTCCCAGGCGTTCTTCGGCAGGGTAGTCTTGCCACCGCCGCCTGTGCGTACCCAAGTGCGTGCCGAGAGTATCAACCTCTCCATCTGTTAGCTTATTTGCAACAAACGAAGTGACGATGGCAACCGCCATGAAGCTCGCCACCGTGTTCGATATTCTTCACCAGCGCTGTCCCCGCTGCCGCGAGGGAAACATTTTTCGCTATTCCATCTTTCGCGGATTTCCCAAGATGCACGAGCGCTGCCCGGTCTGCGATCTCAAGTTCGAACGCGAACCGGGTTACTTTCTGGGAGCAATGTATGTAAGTTACGCTTTGGGTCTGGTGACGGTCACGATCTTCGCCGCACTGCTGTGGTGGGCAACGGGCTGGTGGATCACGACGGACACCATCTGGGCCGTAGTGTTGTTCCTGCCGCTTGCGCCCACGATCACACTCTTGGCCCGCGTGCTCTGGATCTATCTCGACCAAACCGTCGATCCCGAACGGCGACCGTAGTAAGCATTCCCACGTTATAATTGCAGACTTACAAACCTTTACCTCCATTTTGCGTATCCACTTGCAACCCGCTCGCGTGCGTCCGCATTCTTATCTGTTGGTAGCCACGCCGGTGCGAATCCATGTGCAGAGCTTTGTTCCGATTGCCGGGACGTGCTCCCGGGACCTGGACCGCAAGTATTCGCAGTTGCTAAAAGGAAGAATATCGAAATGACTCGTTTGGCGGTCGCAACGATTACTGTGATTACCCTGCTAGCTACGTTCGCATTTGCCCAGGACTCCATCCCCAAAGTGCAGGTGTTTGGGGGATATTCCCTGGAACACGCGGATCTCGGCGCGCTGAAGGCCGCGGTCCTGGATGTGGATCTGCTCCAGCATAACGGCCCGTTCGCGACCACAAACAACTTCAACGGGTGGAGTGCGGAGGCGCAGTACAACGCCAACCACTGGTTTGGAGTGGTCGCGGATTTTGGCGGCCGCTACGGCAGTCCAATCATCTCCGCGAGCAACCTCACACTGGATGGGCTTCCCAAGGGCACCGGCTATTCGTTTCTGGTTGGACCGGTGGCCTCGTTCCGGGGCAAAACAAGACTAACGCCATTCATACACGCCCTGTTCGGTTTCGACCGGATCAGCCTTAGTGGGAGCACGATTACGGGCGGGACGTCTCCGGTGTCTGCATTGGCTACAACGTATACCGATGCTGCTGTGATGCTGGGAGGCGGAGTCGATTTCAAAGTCTCCCGGCATTTTTCAATTCGGCTGGCGCAGTTGGACGAGTTCTATACCACACACAATTTGAATAACTACTACGATAACGTCTTCGATACGCAAATGTTCTACGGACTCCCGACTCACGAACACAACGTGCGATTCTCGAGCGGAGTGGTAGTACGCTTTTGAGGGGATTTTTCTAGGGCAGGCCAAAGGCGTACAAGGCGCTGCCGGCAGAGATGGCCACGTATTCTTTTCCGTCGACCGCGAAAGCCATGGGCGCGGCGTAGACTGCGCCGCCCATCTGGAAATGCCACAGGGGCTTGCCGGTGGCGGCCTCGAGCGCGATGAAATTTCCTTCGGCGTCGCCGGTAAATACTAGGCCGCCAGCGGTTGCGAGCGCGCCCGACCATGTGGGCGAGGTGTGCTCGAACTTCCACTTGATCTCTCCCGTCGCGGGATCGATGGCCTTCAGGAATCCGCGATAGGGCTCGGCCTCTTCCGAGGGAAAGTAGGCGCTGCCATAGTAAGCATGGCCAGCCTCGTAAGGCTGCGGAGCCGTGCTGAAAATATCGCACTGATCGCGGGCGGTAACGTAGAAGAGCGCCGTTTGTGGATCGAACGCCGGAGCCATGAAGTTGGTCGTGCCCAGCGCTCCGGGACAGACCGTGTGCCCCTCGAGCGTGGGCGAGGCTTCTTTCCTGGCCACGGGACGGCCCTCGGCATCTTTGGTATCGCTCCACGTGGTCTTGCCGTAGGCCGTCGCGGAAATAAGTTTGCCGGTCGTGCGATCGATCACGTAGAAGTATCCGTTGCGGTTGGCCTGCGCGATCAGATGCCTGCCACCGGAATCGATGATGACCGGAACCTGGGTGGCGTCCCAGTCATGCTCGTCGTGCTTAGTGAACTGGACATACCAGTTCATCTTTCCGGTGTCAGCATTGAGGGCAAGCAGCGAATTGCTGTAGAGATTGTCGCCGGCGCGGCCCTCGCCGCGATTGGAGGGAGAAGGATTTCCCGTCGGCCAGAAAATCTGATTGGTTACGGCATCGTAGGTTCCGGTATTCCACGCCGGGGCGCCGCCGATCTTCCACGAATCGCCCTCCCAGGTTTCGTGTCCCGGTTCGCCCGGTCCGGGCACGGTGTAGAAGCGCCATTTTCGCGCACCGGTCGCGGCGTCATAAGCGTCGATGAATCCGCGCACTCCATACTCGCCTCCCGAAACGCCAATGACGATGAGATTTTTTACCGCGAGTGGTGCGACGGTAAAGCTGTACCCGGTGCGATAATCGGCGGCGACGACATCCCAGATAACGTTGCCGGTTTTGCTATCGAGCGCGATCACGTGCGCGTCGAGCGTTCCCAGAAAAACCTTGTCATCCAAAATGGCGAGGCCGCGATTCACCCGTCCGCAGCAGGGACGAATGTCCCCGGGCAGTTGATGCTGATACATCCAGATGGGGCGGCCGGTGCGGGCATCGAGAGCGAAGGCACGGTCGTCTTGTGCGGTGGCGTAGAGAATACCGTCTACGACCAGCGGCGTACTCTCGTCCTTGCCGGTTGCCCCAGTCTGGTAGACCCATTTCGCGGTCAGGGAGTGCGCGGTGGCGACGCTGATTTGATCGAGTGGGCTGAAACGCCGTCCAGAGTAATCGCCGGAATATGTCAGCCAGTTCTGCGGCTCCTTGCCGGAATTCAGCAAACGCTCGAATGTGACTTGCGAGCTAGCCGTCGACGTAAGAACGACGCAAGCCAGGCAGATTGTCAACGGACCAACGAAGATTTTACGGGCTCTTATTTTGCGGACGTTCATTTCGTCCCCACGCTGGTCAGGTAAGCGACAATATCATCGAGATCTTTGTCGCTGAGAAGGTCGGGATTGTATTGCGGCATAAATGAGTCCCGGCTCTTCTGGAAGGAACCTAGTTTTTCTTTATCCAGCAGATAGATTTGCTCGCT
>PKVZ01000236.1 GCA_003131635.1 Acidobacteriaceae bacterium | reverse complement strand
TTGCGAATCGATTTCATTGGAATCTCCTGTTGTTTTGTGGCATGTCCAAGACCTCACACCCGGCGGTTACCGAGTGACGTGGGCTCGGATTGAGTGGCGAAACAACGAGGTCAGGAGAATTGCAATTACCGACGGCGTGGCCGGCATGCAAACATCAGCTTCGCGGGACCGGCTGCAGAGCTGGTGGCGAAGTAGTTTCACTATGCAGGATGCTCGCGCTAGAGTCCAACGCAAAATATTTATTGGTCGCATCAGATGAGCGCGAGCACGGTGGCTGGGACCCCTCGGTTGCGCTTTTGCCGGACAGCCGAGGCGGCTGTCGCTACTCTACGTGAGTTGCGTCTCAGCTTGATGATGCATACGTGCCGTTGAATTGATTTTCTGCACGTTTGGCCGCGCACGTTTGCCAAAGAGCCGCCCGATACGAGAACATACAAGGTTTGCACATCCATACAGATTCTTACTGAGGAAGCGGCCAAAATATGGCGACACGGAATAAGTCTGCTAAAGCGGCATCGAAGACTCCCCACGTAGAGGTGAAGTCCGAAGGGAAGGCGCACAGTAGTTCGAAGAACAATGGCACAATCCAGCCGGCGAAAGGGAAGCTGGGGGTAATGATCCCGGGCATGGGCGCGGTGGCAACGACGTTTGTCGCGGGCGTGGAGGCGATTCGCAAGGGGCTGGCGAAGCCCATAGGGTCGCTGACGCAGATGGGAACGGTGCGGCTGGGCAAGCGCACAGATGGGCGTTCGCCCAAGATCAAAGAGTTTGTTCCGCTGGCCGGGCTCGACGATCTGGTCTTTACCGGCTGGGATATTTTCGAAGACAACATGTACGAAGCAGCCTCGAATGCGGGCGTGCTCGACCAGCGGTTGCTCGACCAGTTGAAGCCGTTTCTTTCTTCGGTGACGCCGCGAGCGGCGGTGTTCGATCACAATTACGTGAAGAAGATCGACGGGCCGAATGTGAAGAAGGGCAAGACGAAGATGGACCTGGCCGAGCAGTTGAGGGACGACATCCGCGATTTCAGGAAGACCAGCGGGGCGAGTCGGTTGGTCACGATGTGGTGCGGGTCGACGGAGTCCTATATTGCGGCGACTGAGGCGCATCAATCGGTGAAGGCGTTTGAGAAGGCGCTGCGCGAGAACGATGAAATGATCGCGCCCTCAATGGTTTACGCCTACGCGTCATTGATGGAGGGTGTGCCGTTCGCCAATGGCGCGCCGAATCTGACCGTGGACTTGCCGGTGATGCTCGAACTCTCGCGGCAGAACGCGGCGCCGATCTGCGGCAAGGATTTTAAGACTGGGCAAACCTTGATGAAGACCATTCTTGCGCCCGGCTTTAAGGCGCGCATGCTGGGGCTGAACGGATGGTTCTCCACCAACATTCTGGGCAACCGCGACGGCGAAGTGCTGGACGATCCAGGGTCGTTCAAGACCAAGGAAGAGTCGAAGCTTTCGGTGCTGGAGCACATCCTGCAGCCGGAACTTTACCCTGAACTTTACGGTGACATGTATCACAAGGTGCGCATTAATTACTACCCTCCTCGTGGTGATAATAAAGAGGGTTGGGACAACATAGATATCTTCGGATGGATGGGTTATCCCATGCAGATCAAAGTCGATTTCCTGTGCCGTGATTCGATTCTGGCTGCGCCGATTGTACTCGATCTCGTGCTGCTGATGGATTTGGCCAAGCGGTGTTCAGATCTGCGCAGTCTGGGCATTCAGGAGTGGTTAAGCTTTTACTTTAAGTCGCCGATGACGGTGCCGGGGCTCTATCCGGAGCACGATCTGTTCATCCAATTGATGAAGCTGAAGAACACGCTGCGGCATTTGAAGGGCGAGGAATTGATTACGCACTTGGGGTTGGAGTATTACGACTGATGTAGGAGGGTCAGCAAGGCGCCCAAAGCGGCCCCGATCGAACCTCCGATGGCGCTTGAAACTAACGGTATCCACCATCTCCTTTCGTGCTGCAGGTCGACGGCTCTTGAGTGCAGATCGATGGCGGTGTCGACAAGGGTCTTAATATCCTGAGGGGTGAGAGGATTTCGAGACACCCTCTTCTTGTCCTCGTCAGATAACCCCTCATACTCAGCACCAGCGATGCCATTTTTCGGTCGGTGTCGAGGCGAAAGAACTCCGGATGTTCCTCAAATACTTTCTTCCAGTGGTCAGCCTTGGATGTGTCCGCAGCGATCCGAGCTGCCCAGCCCTCAAAGGTCTGTTTGTAGAATTTGTAGGTTCCCATCGCCTGAATTGCTGCAATAACGTCTCCAAGACGCTGGGGGTCGTCGAGATAAGGTAACTTTTTTTCTTCTGTCACTACGCCTATTCCTCCTCAAGAAAGCTTCTTCTCCCGCCTGTACTCATCAAACTTCTCCAAAAACCGGTCAATATCTTTCTTCTGCAGATAATAAGGCGTCGAGAGTCGCAGCTTGTTCGGGTCGCCGCCGCGGATTCTGATCTTGTGGGTCTTCCACATCCAGTTTTCCAGGTCCATGCGTGGGACGGGCGGGACGTTTACGGTTACGATGGCGCAGCGCTGGGCGGGGTCGGGCGAGGTCCAGGATTCGGCGCCGCGCTTTTTCATTTCATCGAGGATGTAGTCGGCGAGCTTGCGATGGCGGCGCTCGATGCGGTCGAGGCCAATGTCATTGGCGAGCCTGATGGAGGCGCGCAGTCCATAGAGAGCGGGGACGTTCGAGCTGCCGATGCGCTGGAAGCGCTCGGCGCGGAGCTTGGGATCGTCCCAACCTTCGGTGACGATGGTGTTCCAGAGGCGGTCGATGACTTCGTCGCGCACATAGAGAAAGCCGGTGCCTTTGGTGGCCATCAGCCATTTGTGCGGGCTCGACGAGTACATGTCGCAACCAAGATCGTGAACGTT
>PKVZ01000277.1 GCA_003131635.1 Acidobacteriaceae bacterium | reverse complement strand
AGAGTCTCACTGCTCGTTTCATTATTATTTCTCCGGGCAGGCGGACGGAAGGGGGATGTGGTCCGGTCTGGCAGGCGCGATTATAGCGTCGGATTCCTCGCTTGACTAGAGACCATCTACTCTGCAAATTCGCTCCCGCGAATCGCCGCAATTCAAACCGCCTTGCATAACTACACATTTGTAATTACAATAATCTTGTGGAAGTTCTGCAGTTCGAGTGGGACGAGGCCAAAAACCTCTCCAACCGGCGCACGGCGTGAGCTTTGAGGAAGCGAGCGCAATATTCCGCGATCCGTTGTATGTGTCCGTGCAAGACCGTACTGAGGACGGAGAACTGCGCTGGCAGACATTTGGCATAAGTGATGACTGGTTACTTCTCGCGGTGACGCACACCGTCAGAGAAGAACGTGAGGAAGGCAAATGGGTCGAGATTGTTCGCATCATTTCGGCTCGACAGGCTACTCGGAAAGAGAGGCGGCGGTATGAAGACGAAAATGGTTAGGTACACGCTGGACAGCTTGCCGAAGTTAACGAAAACGCGGCGCGCACAATTGAAAGCGCTGGCCGCTCGTCCCGACAGCGAGATCGATACCAGCGACATCCCCGAGATGACGGACGAACAGTGGAAGAATGCCAAGCGGGGGCACTTCTATCGCCCTCGGAAGCAGCAAATCACGGCGCGTGTCGATGCCGATGTGCTGGATTGGCTTAAATCCCAGGGCAGAGGATATCAATCGAGAATCAACGCGATCCTGCGCCGCGAGATGCTGCTGACCTCGGGGAAGTCGGCCAAATAACAGGTTTCGCTCGGGCGGAGCGATCGGCTAGCGCTTCCCGCTGGCCACCGTCTGCTCTAGTCGGTCTGCCAGCCACAACTTGATCAGCGACTGGCGCGCTACGCCCAAGCGCTGCGCTTCCCGGTCCAGAGACTTCACCATCCACACCGGAAAATCCACGTTCACGCGCTTGGCCTCGTTCCCGACACGTCGAGCTTTGCTCAGATCGAGGTGTTCCGTGATGTCTTCACCAGCATCGAACATCCGATCAAGTGTCTTGGCTTTCATACAACCCCGCCTTCTTTTCGCGCGCCCGCCTCACCGAGATAAGCCGCACACTCTCGCCCCGCCGAAGGTTCCGAGGGAAAAACGCAGAGACGTTATTCGCCGCGCAGTTCTTTGATGCAGTCGGCGATTCCTTTTCGGCCGGCCCCTATGCCGGGATTTCCGATTCCGCGATACTTCGTGAGAGCGTTCTGAGCGCGAAGCGGACGCACGCGAATGCCAGTTTCGTCGCTCTCAAAGACGACTTTATCGCCAGGCCGGACGCCCAGAATTCGCCGCACTTCGATCGGCACTGTGACTTGGCCCTTGCTCGTGATTTTGGCTTGTTTCTGCATGGATCGTTGCCTTTCCTTACTTTAGCAAAAATGTCCTTACCACGCCGCCGAGCTGCGGGACCAGCGTCGAAGGCATCGGCTTGCCGCCGAGCGCAGTTCTGCTGAAGAAATTACCCCGTGCGCATAATAAATAAACAACTTAGGTCGATTTTGCGACCTTCGCCAGAGCACGGCATCTAATCTGTTAAGATGATTGCACTTTAGTAACCTTCGGCCCTCCCTGATGTAATCTTCCGTTAACACTTTTCCCGTATCATAGGACTGTAGATAAATGAGATTTGCAAAGCGTAGCCACTCGCTTGAGGAGTAGTTTTGGACCACGATACCCGCAGAAAAAAGCAGCAAGAATTGATGACCGAATTGATCGAAAAGAAGATCCGCCTGCACGCGCAGCATCTCTACGACCAGCGCGGCCAGGGCGAAGGCCTTGCCCTGCAGGATTGGGTGGAAGCGGAGTCGCAGGTGCTCGAAAACAGCATTCTCGCGCCCCTTTACCGCAAGAGCCGCGCAGCAGGCAGCCCTTCGCAGGAATTTGCAACTTCAGAGAGTGGGCAGTTCCCTGCCGTCGAATCCTGCTCAGAGGCCGGAGCCAGCTAAAGCCCGGCCTCCCCAGCTCCGCTATTTCTTATTTCTTCGCGGCAGCAGTTTTCGCCTTACTCGCCCGGCTTCCCTTCTTATCCAGCCGCTCCAAAACGGCCGCCACAATCAAGGGCAATCCAACCGTCGCATCGACAAACACTTCCCCAAACCTGCCGCCCTCCGATGGAGGCACGAACTTGCCCCACGACACCGCCTCGCTATAAGGGCTGCCCGACAAACCTCCCCAAAAAACCGGCTCCGGACAAATCCGCAGGCCATAGTGATAGCGCTTCAAAGCGACATTCTCGCCCAGCCGCCGGTGCCGCAATTCGCAGAACGGACCAAACTGCTGCGACCAGTTGCGCGGTACACCACCCCCGATGGTCAGAATCCCAAGTTTTTTCTGCCGCAATAAAGTCGCCGCGAAGTGTTCCAGATCTTCGAAGGGATCATAGCGAATCTTGTGCCTTCCCGTCGATTCCCGCAGACGGTTGTTCAGCGCCGTGTCCAGGCCCATCTCCGAATCGCTGAAGGCCGGCACAAACACCGGCACACCCATCGCATGCGCCGATTTCAAAATGCCCCGCTGATCTCCGGAGTGCTTCGCCAGGTACGCCCCGATGGCGTGATTCAATTTGTAGGAGCACATTACCTCGTTGTGATCCCAGCCCTCCAGCACCGCCGACATTACTTCTTCCACGTCATCCAGATTCTGCTCCGGCTCCAGCGTGTCGTAAACCCGGTTGTAACCCTGCTGGTAAAGTTCTTCGTCGGATACTTCGGGATTGTGCCGGAAATGCGCGCGGCCTGTCGCCTCCACCAGCCCGTGAGCCATCAGCGCACCGGTGGAAACCACGGCGTTGACGATGCCGCGATCGATCAACTCGGTCACGATCAGCCCCTGTTTCGCTACGGTCATTGCGCCCGAGAGCGTCATCACGACGAAGCATTCTTCGTCGCGAGCCATCGCCTCCAGCACATCAGCGGCCTCGCCCAGTTGCCTGCCGGTAAACGCAGTCTTCGACATCGCCCGCACCAGATCGTCGATTGACTTCACCTTGCTCAAGTCCAGCGGCTCCAGTGGAATCAGCCGGTCTTCAATCGGATTATGCAGACGGCGCTCCACCCCGTCCCCGGCGTGCCCCGCAGGATTCTGCGCCTTCCCCTGATGCGAGTTCCCATGATTCCCGTGTTTCAAGATGCCTCCAACAGAATTAGATCCGCGTGAATCCGTGCATCCCTGGCAAAGATTTCCCGCCTAGATACTTTACAGGAACCTCGCGCTACACTGCCATCATGCCCGGCAAGCGCAAGTTCGAAGAACAACTAGCCGCCCTCGACGCGCTCCGACAACTCCCGCCGGAAACCTGCGTAGAACCGCTCCGCAAGGCCCTCACCAATCGCAATAACTTCGTCGTCGCCAGAGCAGCCGATCTCGTCCGCCAATTCCAACTGATTCAACTCACCCCCGACTTGCTCACCGCGTTCGGCCGCTTCTTCGAAGACGCAGTCAAGACCGACCCGCAATGCTGGGCCAAGAACGCCCTGAGCCGTGCCCTAGCCGCCTTCGAACACCAGGACGCCGCAGTCTTTCTCCGCGGCATGAAACACATCCAGCCAGAACCAGTCTATGGAGGCAGCTCCGACTCCGCCGGAACCCTGCGCGCGACCTGCGCCCTGGCGTTAGTGCAATGCCGCAGCCTGCCTGAAGCTGACCTGCTGACGCATCTGATCGAACTCCTGGGCGACAAAGACAAAACAGTGCGCGCAGAAGTCGTTCGCGCCATCGAGCAGGTCGGATCACCGCCCGCGGCGCTCCTGCTCCGCCTACGAGCCATTCTAGGTTCCGGTCTAAATTCCAGAAAGCTGGACAAAGAGCCAGACGAAGAGCCGGAAGTCCTCGGCGCATGTTACAGGGGCATCCTCCGCATCGAGGGCCCGAGTGCCATCCCCTGGATCAGCCGTTTCTTCGCCCCTGCCGACGATCCCGCCGCCGAAGCGGCCTTGGCCATAGCAGGCACGCACACTCCACAAGCCTTCGAAGTCCTGCGCGAACGCTTCGGCCAAGAGTCTGACCCGTGGTTTCGTTCTGTACTGCTTTCCGCCATCGCTCTCACCCGCCAGGACGCAGCACTCGAGTTCCTGCTCGACTTGGTTCGGACCGAGTCGCTGCAGGCCGAAGCAGCCACGGAAGCCATCCTCCGCGCCATGCCGTCCGCCGAAATCGAAAAGCGACTTAAAGAATTGGTTGCTGGCAACCAGCGCCTGGCTCGCACATTTGCCACCCACCGCCCAAAGTCTTCGTAGTTATCTTTTTGCCGAAGCCCGATAGCCGAAGCCCGAAGCCCAAATGCTATATTGATCGTTCGAGGACGAACGCGTGCCCCCTGACAAATTTCG
>PKVZ01000059.1 GCA_003131635.1 Acidobacteriaceae bacterium | reverse complement strand
AACCATGTGCCCGGCTGGACAAGATTACCGGGAGAACAAGCCCAGTAGGGGCGAAAGATTATCCGCGACATGGCGCCGCTCTTCCTTGCCATCCGGGTTACTAACGGCACGTTCCCCACCTCGCCACTCAGCGCTAAATTAGCGCTATGTCCACCGGAACCGGCTCAGCCAAGTACCGTTGCGCTCAATGCGAGAGGCCGGAAGACAGCTGCGAATGCGACAAGTACTGCTGCCTCTGCCAGACCGCCCTCGAAGTCCGCCTCTGCCAGGATGGTCTCATGTACTGCGAAGCCTGCCGCACCGCCTGCGACTACAAGACTTCGGATTAACTGCCCTAAGCTAGACTCGAACTCAGACCACCACTGCTTCCCTATACTCCCCAAATACCCGCCGCATCGCATCGGAAATCTCACCCACGGTCGCGAACGCTTCGACTGCCGTCAAGATTCTCGGCATCACATTCTCCCCCGTGCGCGCCGCGTCCTCGACCGCCTGCAGTGCCGCTTTCCACGGCCCGGCATCCCGCCGCGCCCGCAGCGCACGCACTCGTTCGATCTGTTTCGGCTCCAGCGCCGGATCGATCTTCTGAATCGGAATCGGTTTCTCCTCTTCCACCTCAAACCGGTTCACTCCCACAACAACGGCATCTCCACGGTCCACTGCCTGCTGCGTCTCATACGCCGCGTTCTGAATTTCCTGCTGCACGAATCCGCGCTCGATCGCTCGCAGCATTCCACCCATCACTTCAATCTTGCCCAGATACTCCGCCGCGCGCTTCTCGATCTCATTGGTCAGCGACTCGATGTAATAAGACCCCGCCAACGGATCGATCGTCTGCGCCGCCCCCGACTCGTAAGCGATCACCTGCTGCGTGCGCAGCGCAATACGTGCCGCTTGCTCGGTCGGCAGCGCCAGCGCCTCGTCATAAGAATTCGTATGCAGCGACTGCGTCCCGCCCATCACCGCCGCCAGCGCCTGGATCGCCGTCCGCACAATGTTATTTTCCGGCTGCTGCGCGGTCAGCGTCGACCCCGCGGTCTGCGTATGAAACCGCAGCATCCACGACTTCGGATTCTTCGCCTTGAAATGCTCCCGCATAATTCGCGCCCACATCCGGCGCGCCGCGCGAAACTTTGCCACCTCTTCCAGAAAATTGCTGTGCGCATTGAAGAAGAATGAGAGCCGCGGCGCGAACGTATCCACATCCATCCCCGCCTTGATCGCCGCTTCCACATACGCCATACCGTTGCCCAGCGTAAACGCTACTTCCTGCACCGCCGTCGATCCCGCCTCCCGCATGTGGTAGCCGGAAATCGAAATCGTGTTCCACTCTGGAACGTTGTCCTTCGTCCAGGAAAACATGTCGGTAATCACGCGCAAGGCCTGCCGTGGCGGATATATATACGTTCCCCGCGCAATGTATTCCTTCAGTACATCGTTCTGCACCGTGCCGGAGAGCTTCCGAATATCCCCGCCCTGCCGCCGCCCCACCGCCACATACAGAGCCACCAGAATCGATGCCGTTGCATTGATGGTCATCGATATTGAAATCTTGGTCAGCTCGATCCCCGCAAACAGCCGTTCCATATCCTCGATCGAATCGATCGCCACGCCCACCTTCCCCACTTCTCCTACCGCCAGCGCGTAGTCGGAGTCCATTCCAATCTGCGTCGGTAAATCAAACGCCACCGAAAGTCCCGTCGTTCCGTTCGCCAGCAAATATTTGTAGCGCTTGTTCGATTCCTCGGCGTCACCCATGCCGGCATACTGCCGCATGGTCCACAGCCGCCCGCGGTACATCGTCGCCTGCACGCCCCGCGTAAATGGATACTCTCCGGGGTAGCCCACTTCACTCTCGTAATCCGACCCCTTGAGATCCGCCGGGGTGTACAGAGCCTTTACTGAAATATGGGATGAAGTCTCGGAATCAACCGGAACCGCGGTCGCCGCTCCGCTCGCATGACCTTTCGGATCTAAGCCGCTCATGATTTCATACCCCGCTATTTCTTACCGAGCTTGTCCTTATCAAGGTTGTTCTTATCAAGCTTGCTCTTATCGAGCTTGTTCCGCGCGAATCCTTACCCCACTAATAGATGCCCTCCGCGCCACCAGGTCTGTGACCGGCATCACTTCGCACCGGCCCCCTGCGGCGAAGTCTCCGCATTTCCAACCAGTTCGAATTGGCTGAATGGCACCACCAGATCGTGGCTCAGGGTCAGCATACGAATCCTGAGAAACTTGTCTGCCGGCGGCGCCCACTGCTCGTTTTCGTAAAGAAGAAGATTCGCTCCCGCTGGCTGCGTGCTGGAGAAGATGGGAAAGCTACCCAGCAACTTGAATTGTTTGGAGTGCAGCATGTCCCGCAGCGTGCCTTGCACCTCGAAATCCAGCCGCATGCGATCGGATACGACGACAAACCGAATGCCGTCCCGGCGCAGCAGATCCTCGATGCCGTCGCTTCCGTGAATCAGTTCCTCCGCCCCCCACCGTTTGTCGATGCGATATGCATACAGTGCCTTGCGAAGCACCAGAAAATGCCGATGGGGATCGTTCGCGCTCACGAAAAAAATAAAGTTCCCCGGCAAGTCACCGTCGTAAAGAATGATGCCCCCAGGCGCGGCCTGCGTGACCGCCTTCGCCGCCGCCGAATAGCCCGTGACATAAGGCCGATGATAAGACCAGGCAACCCCCACGGAGCTTGCCAACAGCACAGTCGCCGCCACACTGGCGATGGCTCTCAAGGGCTGCCGGGTAAACAAACGCGTCAACAGCCCCGCCGCAAAATAGGTAAACGGCGGCAGCCAGTAAAGCGCGAAGCGCGCGTCTTTGAAACCAATCAGGGAAAATGTCACATAGCAGGCTGCAATCCAGGACAACATCAACAGCGTCACTTTCCTTCGGTCCCAGCGTGGGCTGGTCACCAGCCCAAGTAGCGAAAGCGCCAGCAGCATCCATCCCAGCTGTCCCGGCAACGCCTTCCAATAGAACAACCAGCTGGATGTGCCCGAGACGCCCTTATCCGTGAGGTTCATCACTGTGCTCTGCCAGTGTGTGCGGTAGACCAGAAAATAGTAGGGGCCGGCGATCAGCGCTACGCTCAACCCGCTCCACAAAACCGCTCGTCTCAAAAGCAATCGCCAGCCTCCTACTGCCATCGCCGAGCCCACGCAAAACAGAGCCAGGTAAATGCTGTTCTGCTTGGTCAGCAATGCCGCGCTGGCGAATCCCACAAACCAAATTAAGCTTGACTTCTTTTCGTGCAGAAGATATTTCGTCCAGCACAAAGTGGCTGCCAGGCAAAGGCTCAGACACGGCACCTCCAGCATCACCGTCTTTTCAAACAGCAAAAGCGAGGGCATCAAAGCCAGCAATGCGGTGGAGAGTGCCGCGGTCCACTCGTCCTGTAACTCCCTGACCATCTCGAACCAGGCCCACAAACCAAAAAGCGCAAAAGCAAGAATTGTGAGCCGCGCCGCGACCACTCCTGGACCCAGCAATAGAAAAGCTAGTCCTTCAAACCCATAGAACAGCGGCGGCCAGTGGATCACGCCGATTGCCGGGTACTGCGCATAAAAATTGTAGGTGTACTCCACCGGGTGAGCGGGATGGTCGTGCAGCAACCCGGCAGCATAGAGTCCAGTCACCGCGTGCTGCGCTTCATCCACGTTATAGTTAAATTCTCCGGTCTTGATCCCGCGCGCAATCAGCACCGCGCAGACAATCAAGACGCCCAGTAGAAGCACTGCCGAACGGCTCGTCCACGCGCAAGCCGGGGCGTCGGGCACAGCGGTTTCACGATCTTTTTCCAGCACTGGCGTCATATGCCCGGTGTCACCTTACATTGATAACTAAATGGTTAACAGAAGCGAGTTCACCCCTTCTTTTTCACTCGCCAGAAAGAACTCACTCCAAACCATGCAAACGTCACGGTGAAGCAAATTGCAACCGCCACCCGCCCTAACCCCGCCTGCCCCGCATGGTATTTCCCGTACTCTTTCACCGTGGCACCGGCAAAACTCAACGCCATGAGAAGGAAAATAACCCCCGTAACCTCCAGCCACAGCTGATGCAACACCCGTCCGAATGCCTTCGCCGTCGTCGCCGCGGCGTGGGTCGCTGCCCGCACCGTCCGGCTGCGCTTGGCCTGCGCGGTCGCTACCCGCGCCACCACCCCTAACTTCCGTGCCGTGGAAACCTTACTCACCGCTCGATTTTAACAGTCTCTAGCGCTACAATGACGCAAACCTGTCGCCGCCATCGAAACCGTTCAGCGGCTTCAGGCATCTAAATTATCGAATGTAAGCTTTGGACGAACGGCGATCGGGGGACTACGTGGACCAACAACTCAAAGATTTGATGAAGGAACTCGGCGAAGCCATCAACGAATCTCTCTCCGATTCCGAACAGATCGCCGAGGTCGTCTCTCGTATTAAAGAGGGCGGGTACGATATCTTTCTGGTCTTGGAAGCCACCATCGGCGTCAGCAAGCAGGGCGAGAAAACCTCCGACAAGACTTCCCTCGTCACCACTCTCTCCACCAATCCCGAATTCAAAGTCAACGATCAGGATCTCAAGTTCCTCAAATCCCTCCGTATCAAAATCGAGGAAGAAAAATAACCCATGAGCGGACAGCCGCGTCGGCTGTCCGCCGCCATTCCCGAACTCCTGCGTCGCCCAGCCCGGCAATTAATTAACATCTCCTCCGCATCTTATCGCCGGTCACTGGGTTCTAACCGACAATAAAGGAGAGCAGTCATGATGCGGAATACTTCTGTGACGACTGTTTCGTTCGCCCTCGCCGTTCTCCTCAACTCAGCTCTGGCAGCCGCTTCCTCCTCGAAACCCGCAGGTCCCTTGATCGTTGACGTGAGCAGTAACGTTGTCGTCATGGAATATGAAGCCTGGTTCGGACCCGAAGCGGTCACCTTCCAAGGCACTGCGGCCATGCCCCTGCTCCAATCTCCAGACATGCATTCCGTCGGGGGCGGCTACGACAGCGCCGATCCGGCCGTCATCCGGAAACACGTCGCTCAGCTCGAACAGCTTGGCGTCGACGCCGCCCTCATCGATCTGACCAATAACGTGAGCTGCATCTTCGATAGCGAGTGGTTCGTCAGAAGATATGTGACCTACTGCACACCCTCGTTCCGCAGTTACAACCAAACCATCCGCGACAATACTGGCAATCTTTATCCCGCATGGACCGAGCTGGGCACTCGCCTCAAGCTCATCCCCCTGTTGGGCGGCAACGTCGACAATGTCATGTACAAGGATCTCGACGGTAAGACCGCGCTCCAGAAAGAAATCGAATACTTTGCGGCACTCATGCAGCAATATCCCGAACGTCAGGTCGTCTACGAAGGCAAGCCTCTCATGCTGATTTTCCTTGGCGCGGCACAGGACCCCAACCGCGCCGATCATCCCCTCTGGGTTCGTATCCGCGAATTTCTTAGCGATCACCCCGAGTTCAGCAGCCAATACACCTTCAAGTTAATGGCTGGATATCTCGACAGCCAGCCCGACCTATGGCTTAACCAGGACACACCCGACGGACCCGTGGAAGTCGCTCCGGAATACGGCTTCTGGAGCTGGGTTGACCGCCTCAACCCCACCTGCACCGTTCCCCCATTCTGCCCGTACTACCCCTCCTACAATCGAGCCGGCTCCCGCGTGGAGAACTTAACTGTTTCCGTTGCCGCCGCTGGCCAGTACGGATGGGGCTGTCCAAACTCCGAGGCTCCGCCCTATTGTCCCGACGACTCTCTGCGCTTCGGTAAGGGTGAAGCCTACGATACTTTCGACTCTTTCATGACCTACGCTCGCCAGCTCGATCCCATCTTTCTAATCCTTCATCAGTTCAACGAATTCGTGCCCCCCGACGAAGGATGGAACGCAAATACAGACGACGATATCGAGCCCGCAAATCTCTGGGGTAGCGGCGCTTTGGAAGTTGTCAGACATCAGATTTCGATGTATCGCCAACCCTCCAGCGCCGAAAGACCAAACTAACTTTCTGAGCTTATAATCTGCGAGCAGCGGTAAAGAAGGAAAAGAATGCCGGGACCATATCAATTCTTCGTGACAGGAATTCTTGCCTTGGCCTGTGTAGTCACACCCAGAGCTCCAGCGCAGTCATCCCCTCTTTCCAGCGGCGACGATTGGCCTTATTACGGTCACGATGCGGGCGGGATGCGGTACTCGCCGCTGGCCCAGATTAATCGCGAAAACGTGGCGACCCTGAAAGTCGCCTGGACCTTTCATGTCGGCGATATTTCCGACGGCAGCGGCCACCAAAAACGAAGCGGCCTCGAAACCACGCCCATCCTGGTGAATGGAACCCTCTACCTCACCAGCGCCTTCAATCGTGTGTTTGCCCTCGATCCGGAGACCGGCAAGCAGCGCTGGGTCTACGATCCGATGACCGAACTCGCCGGAGATTACGGCGACGGACTGATCAACCGCGGCGTTGCCGGTTGGATTGATGCGGCGCGAACCGAGGGAAAACCCTGCCGCACTAGAATTTTCGAAACCACTCTCGACGCCCGCCTCATCGCGCTCGATGGCGCCACCGGCGAACCCTGCTCAGACTTCGGCAATCACGGACAAATCAGCCTGCGCGATGTGGCCCGCTACATCCCCGGTAACTATCACATGACTTCCCCGCCGGTGGTAATCGACGATGTGGTCGTGGTCGGCTCCTCCATTGACGACAATTCGCGTGTCGACATGCCGAGTGGTGTGGTTCGCGCCTTCGATGCCCGCACCGGCGCCTTGCGTTGGAAGTGGGAGCCGCTCCCGCCCAATGACGCCACATCGGCGCCGCAAGTACAGGGGAGGACGTGGCGCACCGGCGCCGGCAACGCCTGGTCCGTCATGGTGGTCGATGAGGTGCGCGATCTCGTCTTTGTTCCAACCGGCAGCGCCAGCCCGGATTATTACGGAGGCCTGCGTCCTGGTGACGACAAGTGGGCAGATTCCGTGGTGGCGCTGCGGGGAAAGACCGGAGAATTCGTCTGGGGATTCCAACTCGTTCATCACGATCTCTGGGATTACGATTCGGGCTCGCCGCCGTTGCTGGCCACGTTGCAGCACGATGGCAAAACCCTGCCAGTCGTGATTCAAGGCAACAAGACAGGTTTCCTCTATGTTCTGAATCGCGACACGGGCGCGCCCCTGTTCCCCGTGGAAGAGCGGCCCGTGCCGCAGACAGATGTACCGGGAGAAGTGACCTCGCCAACGCAGCCCTTCCCTCTAGCCCCGCCGGCGGTCGTGCCGCAGAAGCTTTCCGCCGCCGACGCCTGGGGCATCACTCCGGAAGACCGCGAAGTTTGCCGCGATCGCCTCAAGAGTCTCCGCAACGACGGTCTTTTCACTCCACCTAGTTTGCAGGGAACGCTCTCCGTTCCTGGGAATGTTGGCGGAATGAATTGGAGCGGCTATGCCTACGACCAGCAACACAGCTTGCTGGTGGTCAACACAAATAATTTGCCGGCCAAGATGGGCGTGATTCCGCGAGACAAATACTGGGATACAGTGGATAAAAACACTGAGGATGCGGAGTACACCGAGCAGGCCGGTGGACCGTACGGCCTGTTTCGCACCTTCCTGTTTGCCAAGGCGCACCATCTTCCCTGTGCCCCACCGCCTTGGGGAACATTGACGGCCGTCGATATGGCAAAGGGCACGATTCGCTGGCAGGTTCCGCTCGGCTCTCTCTCGCCGGACAATCCTGCTATCCCTTTGGGAGCGCCGAGCCTGGGCGGTCCCATCGTCACCGCCAGCGGATTGGTCTTTATCGCCGGAACGATGATTGATCCTTCGCTGCGGGCGTTCGACGTGGAGAGCGGCAAAGAAATTTGGAAGGCTCAACTTCCGACCAGCGCCGGCGCCACTCCAATGACATATCAAACGCGTAAGGGCGGCAAGCAGTTTCTGGTGATCGCCGCCGGAGGGCACCGTAGTGTTACCGAAGAGCCGCAGAGCGACTCGATTGTGGCGTTCGCCCTGCCCTAGCTTTGATGAACCGTTGCTGGCTCCGGGTGTCCGAATCGCTGCCAACCCCGCGGCCCTGTGCTACCATCTACTGTTTTCTGTGGCAGCGGAGAACCGAACGCAGTCTGTTCGAAAGTCAGAGACAGCCCGATGAAAGACACACTCGGAGTCCTTCTCGCAGGCGGCGCCGGAGAGCGCCTCTACCCTCTCACTCGCGACCGCGCCAAGCCCGCCGTCACCTTCGGCGGAATGTATCGCATCATCGACATCACTCTCTCCAACTGCCTCAACTCCGATTTGCGCCGCGTCTACATTCTCACGCAATACAAGGCGCTCTCGCTGAACCGCCATATCCGCGAAGGCTGGAACATCCTGGGCCGCGAGGTGGGAGAGTTCGTCGAAGTCCTTCCCCCCATGAAGCGCGTCAGCGACCAGTGGTACCAGGGCACGGCCGATGCCGTGTACCAGAATATTTATTCCATCGGCTCCGAGCAGCCCAAGTATGTCCTGATTCTTTCCGGCGATCACATTTACAAGATGGATTACGGCAAGATGATGAAGCAGCACAAGGATTCCTCTGCCGACATCACGCTCGCCACCATCCAAATCGATCTGGAAGAAACTCCCCGCTTCGGCGTAGTCGACGTTGACAAAGACGGCCGCATCAATGGCTTCGAAGAAAAACCCACCGAAACCAAGCTGCGCTCTCCCTGGAACCCGGCAAAAGTCGCTGGCTCCATGGGCGTCTATCTCTTCAACGCCGACGTCCTCATCCCCGTTTTGCTGAAAGATGCCGAGGACCCCAATTCCAGCCACGATTTCGGCAAAGACATTTTGCCGAAGATGGTCGACGACTACCGCGTCTTCGCCTACGACTTCCTCGACGAGAACAAAAAAGAAGCTCTCTACTGGCGCGACGTGGGCACGCTTGAGGCATACTACGAAGCCAACATGGATATTGTTTCGGTTTCGCCCATCTTCAACCTCTATGATCAGGACTGGCCGATCCGCACCCACCAGCGCCAGTATCCGCCGGCGAAATTTGT
>PKVZ01000216.1 GCA_003131635.1 Acidobacteriaceae bacterium | reverse complement strand
AGGGTGGCAGGGCGTGAGTGAAGCGCGGTGAGTGCCAAAGTGCGGTTGGGGTTCGTTTGGCGCGAGACCGGCGCAGTCCGAAACGCCCGTCCGAGCCGCTGCTAAGCGGCGTCCACCTGGAAGAGGGCGGAGTGGAAAAAAGACAGCGTAGCTTTCCGCTTGAGAATGACGGATGGTTGTTGATATTGGGTTTAGCGTACAGCAGACACACACAAGAATTCTTAACCGAGCGACAGTGGCACTCACGACCAGCCGAGAGTCAGCCGGTCATTTTTTCGTGGTCGTCCGTTTCCCGAAATGAATTCCTGCAGCACTGCAGTTTTCGTGGAAACGGATAATGGGCTGTGACCTTATCAAAGCCTGATACTATCTGACGCATCAGACAACCGCCATGATGAAAGAGCTAGAAGGAACAAAGCAAGTCGGAATATTTGCCGTGTCTGGAAGAGATCTTCATGGGGAACTCACCCTTGCAGGATCGAAGACCTCACTGTATCTGAGAGACAAAGAATTTGTCCCTACTGATTTTCCCGATCGTTGTTTAAAGGGTGTTTTGCACGACCTAAAGAGAGTCACACTCCTCGGCTGCATCTCCCCAGGTCCTGGAACCGCCTCTTACGGATCAGAGGGCTACCATTTCGCTGAGGTCTTTCCGCACTTTGTTACTTACGGAAACCAGCACATCGGCCCCCAAGAAAAGAAGATCATGGCGGTTGATTTTGTCATCGACGACGCGGACACTTTGTTCTATGACTTCGATGCGTTTGGACACGTTCTCAACGCCGCACAATTCATCGGGCCAATCATTGACGCCCGGGAGAAAGCATACAACCGCACAATCAAAACGGGGCCTGCAGCGCAACTCCTCTATTTTGCTGGCAACCTCGAAATCTTCGCAGCCGATACAGTGCTGGGCAGGATCTCTGCTTCCCATAATCCTAGTGGCAACCTTGGCGGGCCGACAGGGGTTTGGCTCAAGAACACGATTTCGGTAACGATTGCTTTCCAAGAAGAACTCGCATTCGAGAACGCAATCTTCCGTATGTCAACTCTTTTGCGGTATCTAGGAGTGTTGGTTGGCCGCCCCCAGAACATTCTCGACCTTAGTCTGCGCGTGAGCGAAGACACTCAAGCACCAAACATCCTTCAGGTCTATTGGAGTATCCCGCCGCGACGCGACCCATCTAAGGAACGCGGAGATCCGCACCCCGGAGACATTCTTCTTAGTGTGATTCATGAACCAACACAATTTTCGAGTGTGCTTGCGTCCTGGCTGGAACGACAGGAGTCGTGGCATGACGCTCGAGTGAGATTCTTTAATTCATTCGCCGAACAGCGACAGTATGACATCGACCGCCTGATCGGCTCGGCCAATATGTTCGACATCCTTCCAAGTTCCGCTATTCCCACTGATGTAAGCCTGACGGACGATTTTAAGGAAGCGATAGATAGCAGCCGGAAAAGTTTCAAGGCTTTGCCAGTGAGCCCGGAACGCGATAGTGTTTTGGGTGCTCTAGGTCGTGCAGCAAAAAGTAATCTGAAGAACAAGATTCGCTATAGGGCGCAGTTTGTAACCTCAGCGCTGGGCGCGCGTTTCGACGAACTGACGCTTGTCACCGACGAGGCGGTGAACTGCCGTAATCATTACATTCACGGCAGCGAGTTAAGTTTCGATTACGAGAGGAATTTCAATACCGTTGCTTTCTTTATGGCCACATTGGAGTTTGTGTTTGCTGCATCGGACCTAATCGAAGCCGGATGGGATCTTAAGGCATGGGCAGCCAACCCGACTGGAATGGCGCACCCATTCGGAACTTATCGGGTAGAGTATCTCCCACAACTGACGAGCCTAAAGGCTCTTTTGAGGTAACGGCATAGCGAAGTCGGTTAGGCCAGGTTCTGGTCAAACTCAGCACTATCGTCAACCCGACAATTCGCCAACCGTTCTTAGGACTTGATCAGCGACGGTTTCACGCGGTCTAATGGAGTCAATGATAATTGCTGTAGTTGTTCCTGGTGTCGAAATCAAGCTTAGAAGGTGCTCGATCTCCTCAGCACCGACCAATCCTAAGCCATATTCCACGGCCGCTTCTGCCTCTGACTCGACTATGCGTGCGGCTGTAAAAACGACGGGCAGAACCTCCGCGTTAATCGGGAGAAACTTCCTGAGGTGATTGGCTCGCTCGGCCAGTGTCGAGAACTTCTCTATTGGCTTTTCTCGCGTGCACTCGATCAACACAAATGTCGCTTTGTCAGACTGAGCAATGCCCAGGGCATCCGCTCGGTCATCCACAGTCTTTCCATACCAGATGGTAGGAATACCAAGAACGTTAAGGAGCCGGACAACCGCTTGCTCAAATTCTTCCGAGGGCCTCTTGTCTCTATATTCGAGATCGGTTCGCAGACGCTTTCGCTCCGCGTCAAAGTACGCATCCACAACGCCCAAGATTGAAACCGATTCCTTCCACCGATTAATCGGCAGAGCATCAATGTCCTGTCCACCCCAAAACAAATGAGCAATCGCGTTTCTTGCACCCTCAGGCCATTCGGGATTCCATTCAATTTGGATGGAGGAGCCTTCTTCGGAATACTCCGGTGGACCGACGATGCGCACTTCCGCTTGCTGAGGCTCGGGATAAAAGAAAGTCTTCAGCGTTACCAGCTTCCCGTGAGCGGTCTGAGGAATTGTCGCCCTGATTCCTCCGTTTTTTGTGTCGACCAGATCAAACGGCAGAGGAGCTACTATTTGCAACTGTGGGCACGTAAGCGTGTTCAGCTTCAGGTTTGGTGTAAGTTTCCTTACGAGGGCTTCAACACCATCGAGATGAGTTTCCCTTCGGAGGTGTTCGTTTGCTTTCTCCCAACACTCTGCCCCGCCCGGTACCACTCCGATTTGCCTTTGTTCTTGAATGCCCCAAGAGAAGCCCACTGGGTATGCATCGAAGAAGTTAAATCCTCGGCGGTCAAACTTGACGGGATTGAACCAGCTGAGACTGCTCTGAGATTGTTGACTCTCAGCGGCAAGACGAATGTCTCTGAAAAATTGACCTCCACCGAGATTCAGGTGGATATTTTCTGTCTGAATAATGTCGAAGAGAATCTTCTCAAGGGACTGACTCGAAAACTCATCGACAAACGCGAAGAATGTATCGAAATCCGCTTCCTTGCTCAGAGTTTCGGCGGACACGGCTTTGGGTGAGAGTTGCATGCGGCCTCCAAGCAACACCCATGCGCCGCCAATTTGTCCGGCGTAGCACACGAATCGGACCGAGCGCCACAGCTCACGGAAAGGCTCGATTTTCTTGAGGAACTCTTCGTAGCACTGTTCTTTCACGCTATCGATTCTACAGCGGTAGTGCAGGTACAGGCTATTTCACCCAGGGAAGGTCGTCATGCGTCGGCTACTCAATCTCTAG
>PKVZ01000206.1 GCA_003131635.1 Acidobacteriaceae bacterium | reverse complement strand
ACTTCGCCTACGCGGCCGATGTACTCGTTGTAAACCGTGTCGCGCTCCGCTTCGCGTACTTTCTGGAAGATCACCTGCTTTGCCAACTGCGCCGCAATGCGGCCGAGAATCCCTTCCGTAACTTTCGGAATCCGCAGTTCGCCGCCGATTTCCAGCTTCGGATCAGCCCTGCGCGCATCTTCCAGCGTGATCTGCAGCAACGGGTCTTCCACCTGCTCCGGAGTCTCCACCACCGTCCTTACCGCATAGGCGTTGATCTTGCCGGTCTCTTTGTCCAGTTCGGCGCGCAGGTTTTCCTGCGTCTTGTAGTACTTGCGCGTCGCCATCACAATGGCGTCTTCCACCGCAGTCACCACAATCTGCGGATCAATCCCCTTTTCGCGGCTCAACGCGTCGATCGTGTTGTAAAGCTCACTTGCCATAGAAAAACCATTTGGTAATTGGATAATTTTGTAATTTGGTAATTTGGTAATTTAAGAACCTAAATCGCGTCTTCGGGTTTCAAATTACTAAATTACAAAATCACTCGATTACAAAATCTCCTAGATCTCCGGCACCAGATTCGCCCTCTCCACGTTGGCGAATTCGATCCCGATCTTTTGCCCCTGCTCCGCCGCCGCACCCATCTTCTTGCGCGACTTGTGGCTGGCCACGCTCAAGTCCAGCGTCAGCCGTCCGTCGCGAAAACTTTCCAGTCGGCCCTCAAAGTACCGGTTATTGTTCACCGGCTGCCTCGTCGTCAGCTTCACCCGGCTACCCACGAAGCGCTCAAACTCCGTCGCCTTGGTCAGCTTCCGGTCTAACCCCGGCGACGAAACTTCCAGCGTGTAACTGCCCGGCATCGCATCCTCGACATCGAGGATGGTGCCAAACTCCCGGCTAAAGTTGGCGCAATCTCCGTGCGTCACTCCCGCCAGTGGATCGCCGCTTGCCGCTCCCGGCTTATCCAGAAACACGCGCAGCATCCGGGCCTTGCCACTCCCGCGAAACTCAACTTCGACCACCTCAAGCCCGCCGGAGGCCGCTACCCGCTCCGCAATCTCTCGTACTCGATCAAGCTCAAGTGCCATGCATCCAATAACTTGCGGTCCAGTTGACCCGGCAGATTCCTGCGCAACGAAAAAGTGGGCTTGCGCCCACTGGTGTGCTCCGCCAAATCCTGGTACTACACAACAGTTCTCAGTTTTCTAATATACGCCGGATGGGGGGTAAAAGACAAACGCTAGCAAGTAGGGCGACGTTCAAGCAGCCTTTGTAAATTCGCACCTTTCTCCGAGCCTTCCTCAGCCAACATTTCCGCCAAATCTCCGCCCAAGCGGCTATAATCCCCCAACTAGCGCTGGAGGAACTGTGTCCCTCGCTGTCTTGACTCCCGCCCCCTTGGTTTCCTCACTGTCTCCCGTTTCATCCGTTTCACCCCGACGCAAGCCCTCGGCGGCGGTGTGAACTAATGCGCACAAGAACGGCCCCGCCGCATCAACCTCAACTCGATCGCCTAATTTGGGTTCTCAGTATTATCGCAGCGATATCGTTGTGGGTGCTACCGCTCCACTCCCACCTTTGGTTAGATGAGACAGGATCGTACTGGATTATCAAAGACGGTTTTTCCCAGGTGATCCCGCGATGTATGCATTGGCCGCAGTCGATACTGTACAGCTTGCTGCTTTGCAGCGTTAAGACGGTCTTCGGTGCCAGCGAAGTGGCTCTGCGCTTGCCCTCCGTAGTCTGTATGGGGGCGTCGGCTTTCTTGCTATACAAGTTGGCGCTGCAGCTTTTCGATGCGGCGGTGGCTTGGATCGCTGTGACCTTTTTCGTGCTGCTGCATCCCGTAGCGCATGCCGCGGCGGATGCTCGGCCCTACGCCTTGGGACTGTTGGCCATGATGACGGCAACTCTGTTGCTGATTCGTTGGATGGACTCCAGACGATGGGTGTACGCGGTGACCTACGGACTTGCTGCGGCCGCCATGATTCATGCGCATTATTTTGCGTTCGGCAGCGCCTTGTGTGTACAGATCCTCTATGTCGCCTACCGCTGGTGGCATGGGGAACGGCCGGCGACATCCCAAGTTGTTGCTATCGTCCTGGTTTTTGCCGCCAGCGTTGCCCCCCTTGGGCCTCAGTTCCTTTTCCTCCAGCAGACTCGGGCATCGCATGTCTTTGGGGTTACTCCCGATTACGATGCGCTCTTGGGTAAACTTTGTCCATTTTACTTTGCCATCAGCATCATCGCTGGCCTCGTTGTGACTTGGCTCTGGCGTCGGAACGTGTCGTTACGTTTCCGCACGTATTCCAGTTCCGCGCTGTTTCTAGTCTTGTGCTGGTGGTTACTGCCAGTACTTGTGGGCTTTCTCATTTCAGTTGCCACACCGAACAAGATGTTCACCGATCGATACATGATCTCTTACACGCCAGGACTATCGTTGTCGCTGGCCTTGCTGGTGCGGTCGGTGGAACCAGTGATCGCGCGAAGGGTCATCATTGCGCTAAGCGCTCTTTTCGTCGCCGGTGGCTTATTTGTTACCAACCACATTTGGCATCATTCGAATGATGACTGGGGCGCAGCCCTGAACTTCGTCCAAGCCGGCACAGTTCAAGACGGCGCTCCGGTTTTGATCTGCAGCCAGTACGTTGAATCGGATTTCATGGACTGGCGCGCACTGCCACTCAATCAAAATGTCCTTTTCTCGCCGCTTAGCTACTATCGGGTCGATGCCAATTTCGTGCCCCTGCCCAGCGACTTCCGCCCAGAATTGCCCGACTATCTGGACCGGTTCGTATCCCAAACCGCCCGCCGCTACAGCCATTTCATGCTGGTATCGGACCGCGGGAGCCTGCCTCCCTTCGTTTACTGGTTGCAAGGTCGACTGGGAAAGAATTGCCGAGCGGAGTTGAAGGCCGAGTTCGGCCGCATCCGGGTCTTCGAGTTTAAAATACCGCCAGACTATTCTGCGACATCGAAGTAGTCCCCTCAGGATGGTGCGCTTTTCTTACACAAACATTTCAGCCAGAAATCGATTCCAGCGATTACAATCCCTCATCAAAGCTGGAGGATGTATGTTCACTCGCTGTTTTGCCTGCGAGTGGGAACGCTCCGTCAACGCTGCTTGCCGGCCCTGCCCGGCCCCAGAATCGCTCTTCCAGGAAACACATCCGGCACAAGCTTGCCTTCGTCCACCAGCAGAGTTCCTCCTACCGCCAAATAGCGCACGCCCACACTCGGCTCCATCGGCTTCTCAAATGTAGCGCGGTCCGTGATCGTGTTGGCATCGAACACCACGATGTCGGCGTCAGCACCCTCCTGCAATCTTCCTTTCTGCCGTGCCGCAGGCGTCGACCGTTCCAGCATTTCCGCCGGCATTAAACTCATCTTGCGGATCGCATCCATCAGCGTCACGGTTCCCTTTTCGCGTACGTACTGTGCCAGCACGCGTGAGTAAGTTCCCGCATTGCGCGGATGGCTTTCGATGCCATCGCTCGCGATCATCACCAGTGGATGCGGAATCACTTTGTCCACCATTTCCTGCGTATTCGAAAAAATCAGCACCCAGTGCGTCGCGCTGGAATTATGCAACTCGTCGAAACGTTGCTTCGTAAGGTGCTCGCCAGTGTCGGGAAGCACGAGATCGCCATAATCGATTCCCTGCTTCTCTCGCCAGCCCGGATTAAACACCGCCGAGTTGATCGCGGTCATGCCCGCGATGTAGGGATACGCCTCGGTCGTCACATCCAACCCGCGCGCCCGCGCTCCCTCCACCATCGAGAGACATTCCAGCGAATCGCGCAGGCAACTGCTGTTGATGTGGACGATATGCAGCGCGGCGCCTGTAATCGCCGCCGCTCCAATCACCTCGCTCACCGCTTCAATAGAGGAACCCGGTTCGAGCCGCCCCGCGCTGCGCATATGGGTGTAGACCGGCAACCTCCTCTCGGCCGCGAGCCGGAACATGTCAATCACTTCCAGTCGCGTCGCGCCGGGTGTGTACTGAATGCCCATTCCAACCGCCAATCCGCCAGCGTCCAATTCCGCACGCAGCCGCTCCCGAATCGCTTCGATCTGTTCCGGCGTAGCGGCATGTTCGGTTGCAGGCCCGCTCTTAGGCAGGATTGTTCCCGCCGGCAGCGGTGCCCCGAACACCGCGGCCCGTGCCGCTACATGGCTCGCTGACGTGCCGTAATTAATCATCGAGTGAGATTCTTTCGACTTCAGGAACTGTGCCACGTCGGGCGCGCCAATTTCCAACTCCAGCGCAGTCGTCACGCCGTCAAGCGCCTTGACTCGCTGGCTTGCCAGATCCTGGCCGTGCTGGTGCAGGTCAATAAACCCGGGCGCGACTACTAGCCCGGCTGCATGAACCACGCGCCGTCCCTGCAGCGATTCCGCCGCGATGCGAACAATCTTCCCGTCGCGGATTCCGACGTTGCGTACGCCATCCAGACCGGTCTCTGGATCCATGACTCGACCGCTCTCGATTACAAGATCGTATTGCTGTGCCGCCAGGATGGTCGTCGAGAACGCGAGAAGACAAAGACAACAAATTAGACTGCGCATGGTTGCTCCGTAGCGCCGCCGTCTCGGCGGCTGTCCGGCGGGCGACCTCGTCCGCCGTCCCGAGAATAGAACGCTCTAGTCTCAGCCGCAACTGCCTCAGCCCACATTTGCCTCCATCCCCTGCTCTCTATAGAATCAACGTTCATCCCCACAAGAAAGCATTCCGGAACTCCGATTCATGCGGATTGTTAGTCCACTTTTGAAACACGCTGTTTATCCGGCTATGCACCGGGTCGGATGGCTGGCGCGCATCCATCCGAACTCTGGCTACGCCGTCGTCAATTACCATGGCGTTGTTCCCTCCGATCATGTTCCGTCCGATCATTCTTCATCCGACCGTGCTTCCTCGAATCACTCCGGCGCGGAAAGCTTTCTTGATGGAAATCTGGTACGCCCCGAAGTCCTTCGAAAGCAACTTCAATTCCTGAAAAAAGATTTTGAGATTATTCACCCGGAAGATTTTCGCGGCTGGGTTGAACAAGATAAGCCGCTTCCTCCACGCGCTGTACTCCTCACCTGCGACGATGGCCTGCTCAATACATTGACGGACATGCTTCCCGTGCTGCGAAGCGAAGGCGTCTTCTGTCTTTTTTTCGTGACCGGTGCGTCGAGCGGCGACGATCCCGGCAAGCTCGATCCACGCACGCTCTGGCCACGTATGCTCTGCTATGAAGAGCTCTACCGCTTAATGCAAACTGGTGCCTTAAGCGAATCAGATTTGGAACTCCCCGCTGAGGCAGAACCAGAATCCTCTTCGAAAACTTTTCAGGATCGATGGTGGAGAACAGTCAGAAGAGCTTCCCGCCTGAATGCAGCCGCCCGCTCGGACTGGATGAATCGGGTGCGCAGCCATTGCGGNNCGACGAGGAAGCACGACGCGAAATTCAGGAAAGCAAGATCGAACTTGAGCGAGCGCTGGGACGAACAGTATGGGCATTTGCTTATCCCTTTGGCAATCCTTCCACCATGGGAGAGCGCGAAATTCGCCTCGCGCGCGAAGCCCGCTATGCCTGCGCCTTCCTCAACGTGGAGCACTGGGGCTCTGCACCTTCGGATCGATTTGCAATTCCTCGAACCCACGTCACGTCCCAAACCACGCTGGCGGAGTTCGCAGCGCACTTGAGCGGACTTCATAACCGGCTGCAACGCGCTGTGGGAGGCTAAACTTAAATCGCCTTGCGTCTGAGGCGAGAATGCGGCATCCTTGTACACCAGTCTGCCAATCGGCAACGAAAGCCTGAAAAACATTGCGCGTAACCGTTCTGAAAGAAATTCCGGAAGATCCCGCTCTCTCTGAGGCTTGGAACACCCTGGTCCTGGCCATGGATAATCCAGAAGTGTTCCTCACCTATCAGTGGGCTCTGGCCGCCAGTCGCGGTTTCCGACTGCACTTATCCACCATGCTTTTTCTGATGTACGATTTCGATCAACTGGTCGGAGTCGCTGCCTTGGCGGTCGATCCCAAGGCGCCCCGGTCGGCGTTTTTCCTGACGTCGAGCACAGCCGACTATTGCGACATTGTCAGCTCACCCGCGAATCGAAAGACTGTTCTACTCGCCCTTTTGGAAGAAATAAAAAACTTGGGCATCAGCGATGTGGTCTTCGCCAATGTGCCCTCGAACTCCGCGACTCTTCAGGAGCTTCCCCGCGTGGCGGGATCGCACCGTTTCTACGTGACATCGCGAACCTCCTACAACTGCGGCGTAGTCCAACTTGGGGGCGAAGAGCAGCGTGAAACCCTGCTGCAGTCACTGGCCAGCAAGGGCAGAGAGAAACGCGCCTTAAAAAGGCTTACAAATCTTGGAGCCGTGAAGGTCATCCACTTCACGGAACCCGAACAGATCGGGACCAGCCTGGAGTCGATTGTTTCCGCACAAATCTCGCGCTTCCTGGCGAGCAACCGCGTCAGCCCACTGGTCGGATCGGAGCGTCGTACGTTTTTGCGCCACTTGAGCGATCTCCTGGCGCACTCCGGTTGGCTCAAAATCAGTCAACTGGAGATCGATGGACGCCCGGTCGCGTGGAACTATGGCTTTCGTTTCGGGGGGAGCTGGTTCTGGTACCTGCCAACTTTTCAAATGGAGTACGAGCACGTCTCGCCCGGATCATGCCTGCTTCGCCTCCTGGTCGAAGAAGGCGCGAAGGACGCCTCTCTGCAATGGTTGGACCTTGGACTGGGAGACGAACCCTACAAAGATCGCTTCGCCAACAAAATCAGGCAGACACGTTACGTTCACCTTTCGCGCGGACTTCCCAGGCACGTCGTCAGTGCGGTCCGCGAAATGTTGAGTAGTACTGCTGTTCGTTTTCCCAGCTTTGGCGATAAGCTCCGTGACGTTAGAACGTTTTGCCAAGGTGTCGCAAACCACGTCCACGAGGCCGGACTCTCTGCGACCGCCAGAGCGTCGATTCGCCGCGCCGCGCGGTCGCTAGCCTCGCGAGATGAAGTTCTGCTCTTTGAAGCTCCCAAAGCTGCGGTGCTTGACGAATTTGACCCTCAACTTTTGCCGCTGACCCGAGAGCATCTGGTTGAGGCAACCATCCTCAATGCAGGCGACGCCCAGACGCTTCGCTACTTAATGCGCTGTGCCAAGCGCTTCAGTCATCGCGATGCATCGGGTTTCTTACTGCAAGACGCAGAGGGCAGGCCGGTCCATTTCCTTTGGATAAGCAACTACGACGGCTTCCGTTTCTCCGAAATCGATCATGCCCTCGAACCGTCTTCGACCAGCGCCGCCATGATCTTCGACTGTTGGACTCCCTCAGCGGATCGCGGCCGCGGCCACTATGCCACCGCCATTCGCCAGGCCGCCGCACATCTACAGCGGGAGAACAGAGCAGCCTGGATCTTCAGCGGGGCCACCAATGCGTCATCGTTGAAGGGCATTCTGAAGGCTGGGTTTATTTATCGCTTTTCATTGGTGTGTCGTAGAAGCTTCGGCCGTGCGGTCACGACTCGCCAACTCGCTACTGCAGCCGTTTCAAGTTACCCGAAACGTGGCGTGTCATGTGATATCGTCTCGGCAAAACATGACGATGTCGCTCGCCACAGCGCCTGATTGTCCCTGCCATTTGCCTGAATCCCCACCCTCTCTCTAGAATGAAGATTCACCCACAAGCTGGGAGAATTTTCCGAGATCCTTATGATTCATTTTCCCGTACCCGAAGCTCTCACCTTCGACGACGTTCTTCTTCTACCCGCTCGCTCAGACGTAGTTCCCGCCACTGCCAACACGCAGACCCAACTCACGCGCAACATCCGTCTCAACATCCCCATTGTCAGCTCCGCCATGGATACGGTCACGGAATCGCACATGGCGATTGCGCTTGCGCAGCAGGGTGGGCTCGGCATTATCCATCGCAACCTCACTATCGACCAGCAAGCCAACGAGGTCGACAAAGTGAAGCGCTCGGAAAGCGGAATGATCGTCGATCCGGTCACCATGTCGCCCACCGATAAGGTTAGCGACGCGCTGGAGGTCATGCGCAAGTACAAGATTTCCGGCGTGCCCATTACTCTGCAGGGCCGCCTCGTCGGCATTCTCACCAATCGCGACCTGCGCTTCGAGACCCGCTTCGATATTCCGATCGACCGCGTGATGACTAAGAAAAATCTCATCACTGTGCCCGTCGGCACCACTCTCGAAGATGCCGAGGAAATTCTCCACGAACATCGCGTCGAAAAACTTCTCGTCGTCGACGACAAATACAACCTCAAGGGACTCATCACCGTAAAAGACATTCAGAAGAAACTGAAGTATCCCAACGCCGCCAAAGATTCTCAGGGACGCCTGCGCGTAGGCGCGGCCATCGGCGCCACTGGAGATTTCCTGGAGCGAGCCCAGGAACTGGCGGCAGCCAAAGTTGACGTAATCGCCATCGACAGCGCCCATGGCCACTCCACCAAGGTGCTCGATGCAGTGAAACTGGTGAAGTCGAAGCTGCCTGAAATGGAATTACTGGCCGGCAACGTTGCCACTTTCGATGGCGCCTGCGAGTTGGCGCGCGCCGGAGCCGATGGCATCAAAGTCGGCATCGGTCCCGGATCCATTTGCACTACGCGGGTAGTCACCGGTGCCGGCGTTCCGCAGATCACCGCGATTGCCGAAGCCTTCCGCGCCACGAAAGACGCGGGCATTCCTATCATCGCCGACGGNNATGATCGGCTCCCTGTTCGCCGGCACCGACGAGAGTCCCGGCGAGTTGATTCTGTACCAGGGCCGCTCCTTCAAGTCGTATCGCGGCATGGGATCGATCGGCGCCATGGCGCAAGGTTCCGCCGAACGATATTTTCAGAGCACCGAAGGCGATTCATCCGCCGCAGTCTCTGAGAACAACGGCGAATCCAATCGCCTGGGCAAACTCGTTCCCGAAGGCATCGAGGGGCGCGTCCCCTACCGCGGCTCGGTCGCGATGATCGTGCACCAGATGGTTGGCGGCTTGAAATCGGGAATGGGCTACTGCGGCTGCGCCACCATCGCCGAACTCCTGCAGAAAACGCGCTTCGTGCGCATCAGCGGCGCTGGTCTCCGCGAGAGCCACGTCCACGATGTAATGATCACCCGCGAGGCTCCTAACTATGCCATCGAGTAGTACGATATCGCTGAGATCATGCTTCTGTGGGGACAGCCGCCCTCGGCTGTCCGGTCCGGCGCAGCCGGCCTTTGGCTCTCTCTCTTGAACTCCGACCGGCACAATCTTCTCAAAGCATGGATCGCCGCGATCCTCTGGCTGATCGTCATCGCCATTGAATCGAGCGCTCTACTCTCTGCCAACAACACTAGCCGGATTCTCTATCCCCTGCTGCATTTTCTTTTCGGCATGGACTGGGAGCACTTCCATGTGTGGCATTTTTATATTCGCAAAGGCGGCCACGTCGTCGGTTACGCGATCTTGAGCATCCTACTTTTCCGTGCGTGGCGCGCCACCTTGCCCGCGATGTCGGACACGAACTGGACACCCAGATGGACGACCATCGCAATTCTTGGCACAGTACTCGTGGCCAGCCTTGACGAATGGCACCAGAGCTACATCCCATCGCGCACGGGCCGCTGGCAGGATGTGGTCCTCGATGCTTGCGCGGGAATTGCGGCTCAGATTCTTCTTTTCCTGTGGCTAAGGCGTTCTAACAAAGGCGCGGCCTTCAGCCGTTTTGTCGAAAGATCATAATCGGCGGGTCGTTAGCCCTTGAAGGAAACATTGTTTCCCCGCCAGGCACCCTGCAGTAGCGCCGCTGCCACCAGCGCCGCCCCAGCCGAAAAATAAAATGGAATCCCGGCGCCGTAGATCTTCCACAGTTCCCCGGTGATCAAACTTGCAGCTAAAGTTGCCACACTGGTCACGAAAAAATAAATTCCCAGAGCCCGCCCGCGCACGTCCTCGCCCACGCTCTCGACCACCAAGGCCTTCAACACAGGCTGGGTAAGGGCGTAGTAAAAGCCATACACCGCCATCGCAATCCAAATCGCCAGCGTTGAAGGCGCGCGTGCGAAGACAAAATACACCGCCGCGAAAATCACATAGCCGACGGAAGCCACCAACCGCCGCGACACGCGATCGCTGAACCAGCCTGCAGGCCAGGATGCCAGCGTGTACGTAATATTGAAGACCAATCCTAATAAAGGCGCGAGGCCCACCCGGATTCCAACGTTCTGCGCCCGCAAAACCAAAAACATGTCACTCGAATTGCCCAGCGAAAAAAGGGTCACCGCGATGAGAACGAAGTGGAAAGACGAGGGCAACTTGATCCCTTCCCCTGAGGGCGAGGCCGCACTCGTCTTGAGCTTCTCCGCTGTGGGGACAGCCGCCCTCGGCTGTCCGCCGGGCGCAGCCCGGCGCCTTTCGCGAATCCCCAGCAGCGCCACCAACACGCACAATGCTCCCGGAACAGCTGCCGCCCAGAACACGCTTCGAATGCCGAAGCGCGAGAGCATCATCAGTGCGATCAGCGGCCCGGCAATCGCCCCGGCGGAATCCATCGACTGAATCAAGCCGTAGGCCGAACCCAGACGGTTCTTCGGCACCGACTCGGCTACCATCACATCGCGCGGCGCGGCCCGAAAGCCCTTTGAGAGCCGGTCACTAAAGCGAATCAGTAAAATCTGCGGCCAGGCTGTCACCACCGCGAGCAGCGGCTTGACTGCGTTCGCTATAAAATATCCCGCGACCACGACTGGCTTGCGGCGCTGGATGCGGTCGGCGAGATATCCGGAAAAAAGCTGGGAGAACGACGCAACACTTTCCGCGATGCCCTCGATCAATCCCAGCTGCGCCGGTCCCGCCCCCAACGTCGCCAGAAACGCCGGCAGCACCCAGTACGCCATTTCCGTGGCCACATCGTTCAGGAAAGACGTGATGCCAAATGCATAGATATTTCGGGCAGCGGAAGGCTCACGCTCAGCGGGACGTTCGGGCATTCGTTATTTTTACCACGGAGACACGGAGGCACGGAGCCAGCCAGCAAAATCTGGGAATCTGATAATGGATTCAACGCATCGCAGTGGCACACTGAGGCCTGAGGCCTGAGGCCTGAGGCCTAAGACCTAAGAACTGCCCTCAGTACATCGCGTCGTACTTAGTCACAACCCACTGTCCATCTTTGTTCTCGGCAGTAACGGTGAAGAGCTCGGTATACGTGCCGGATTTGCCGCCGCCGTATTCCCGCTTGCCGCGATAGTGAAGGATCGTCAGCGGTGGTGCGTCCTCCCACTCCGCCAACTCCCAGGAAAGCAGCGGATGCTGCGCTTCGGAGTCGCAGATGAAGTGAGCATACTTCTTCCGGTAGTCGTGCTCCCACTCGGAGAGCAGTTGATCGCA
>PKVZ01000278.1 GCA_003131635.1 Acidobacteriaceae bacterium | reverse complement strand
TTCGATGTGGAGCTGAACCCACCTGCAGGCATTGATCGGGAAGATGTGCGGGTCACGCAGCGTGCGGGCCGATGGTTGCTGGAGCGCGGGGATTTTCGCGCCGAGTGGGAACCGGCCATGCGGCGCGGAAGCATTCGCCAATCGGCGAACCCATACTCGATCGACGCTGTTCTGCGCATCGTTCACACCCTGGTGCTTGCCGAGTCGGGAGGATTTCTTCTGCACTCCGCCAGCGCGATTCGCAACGGGAAAGCATTTCTGTTTGCCGGTGTTTCCGGCGCGGGGAAGACGACGATCTCGCGACTGGCGCCCGCGGACGCGACTTTGCTAACCGATGAAATTTCTTACGTGCGCAAGCAAGGGGATGGATACGTGGCGTACGGTACGCCTTTCAACGGGGAGTTCGCGAAGCTGGGCGAGAATGTATCGGCACCGGTGGCTGCGCTGTATCTGCTGGCGCAGGGTCCGGAGAATCGTATCGATCCAGTGGGCGAAGCCGATGCGGGGCGTGAGTTGTTGGGCAATATTCTTTTTTTTGCCGAGGATCCGGAGTTTGTTCATCGGGCATTTCAAGCGGCGTGCGACTTCGTCCATCGCGTGCCGGTTCGCAGGCTTACGTTTGTGCCGGATGCGCGCGTCTGGGAGTTGATTGGGTAAAGGTACATATGGAGACGAATAAGAAAATGTATGTTGCACGCAGTCCGCGAATTGCCGCCCGCATGCTGGGTGAAGAAATGCTGGTCATGTCCGGTCACGATTCGACGCTTTTTACTCTGAACCCGACGGCCACTATTCTTTGGCAGGCGGCGGATGGGGCAACGCCACTGGATGAGATCGTGGAACGGCGCATCTGCACCGAGTTCGAAGTGAAGCCTGAGGATGCGATGCGGGATGCGGAAGAGTTGGCGGAAAACCTTGCCCAGCATGGCATTCTGCTGATTTCAGAGCAACCGATCGCGAAGCCGGACGCGCCGGTTCAGGGACAGCGATGAGCGCTTTGTTGCAAGAGATGGGCGACCGGGCGCTGCGGTTGGGGGTTCCTTTCAGTGCGCAGCTCGACCTCACCTACCGCTGCAACGAGCAGTGTGTTCACTGCTATCTCGATCACGACGATCACGGAGAGATGACCACGGTCGAAATAAAAAATCTCTTGAAAGAGATGGCCGAAGCCGGAGTCTTCATTCTCACTTTCAGCGGCGGCGAGATTTTTTTACGCAAGGATTTCTTTGAGATTCTCGAGTGCGCGCGCGATCTTACGTTCTGCATCAAGCTGAAGACAAATGCGGTGCTGATCCGCGAGGCGCAGGCGGCGAGGCTGCGCGACCTCGGCGTGCAATCGGTACAGATCAGCATTTACTCGCACCGGCCCGAAGTGCATGACGCGATCACCAAGGTGAAGGGTTCGCTGCGGCGGTCGATCGCGGCTATCCGCTTTCTCAAGTCGCAAGGGCTGAAGGTCATTATGGCGAATGTGCTGATGACCGGGAACATGCAGGATTATCACGGAGTGCGCGCGCTGGCGGAGGAGCTGGGCGCGGAATACACGCTGGACCCAACGATCACGCCGATGATGGATGGCGACCGTTCGATAGTGGATTTGAATGCAGGCGAGTCCGCCCTGCGTGAGCTTTTCCGCGATGAAATGTTCGTGGGCAACGCAGAGGAATTTTGCGCGCCGCCGCCGCCGCCCGACGCCGAGAGCATGTCGTCCTTGCCTTGCAGCGCGGGCCACACGGCCTGCTACATTTCTCCCTACGGCGAGTTTTACCCTTGCGTGCAGTTTCCCTTGTCTTGCGGGAACGTGCGGCAGCAGCGGTTCATCGATATCTGGCGCGACTCCGAGCAACTGAAGGAAGTGCGCTCGATCCGGCTGAAGGACCTGTCGGGTTGTTCGCAGTGCGCGCACGGCTCGACCTGCACCCGTTGCCCGGGGCTGGCATTTATGGAAGGAAATATGCGCGGACCTTCCACTGCGGACTGTGAAAAATCTTTCGCCCGGACGGGCATCCCGTCGGTGAATCTGCTGGCAAAGAAAGAGAAGGCCGCACCGCCGCGGCTGGTGCAGATTCAGCTTGTACCGGCGATCACGGGCAACCGGCTGTCAGGGATCGGCGCGGTTGCCTAGGCCTCCGGCGAACTGGAAATTCGTTTCCCTCGCGCTCTTCAGGAACTGAAAGTCCCCAGCGTACGTACCTACTCCTGTCTTTGAATCGATTAGAGGCGACAAGATGTCTTCATGCAGGAAGTTATCTTTGGGGGTAGCGTGTGTTTGCTTCTGGCTAGTGAGCGGCAGCGTTCTCAGCAGCCAGACATCTGGACCTGGGGTGCAACCGCTCACGGCGATGCCGTCGGTCATTCAAGCTCCGCCTGAAGCCCAGCCTTCCCCTAACTTCAACGCTGAAGCTGCCACGAGTGCTTACCTGGTGCAGATTCCTGCCGACGCCCGGGCGCGGTCGGACGCCTACTTTGAGGGCGGCTATTGGATGATCCTGTGGGATTTTCTCTACGGCGCGGCCATCCTCCTTCTGCTGCTGAATCTGGGGTGGTCGGCGGCCATGCGGAATCTGGCAGAGCGTGTGACGCGCTTCAAACCGATCCACACGATGGTTTACTGGGTGCAGTACTTGCTTGTGACTTCGATCCTGGGTTTCCCGCTTTCCGTTTATGAAGATTATTTTCGCGAACATAAATACGGGCTGGCAACGCAGACATTTGGCCCCTGGATGGGAGATCAGCTGAAAGGTCTTGGGGTAAATCTTGTGCTCGGCGGAATCTTAGCGATGGTGCTCTTCGGCCTCGTCCGGCGACTGCAGCGAACGTGGTGGGTTTGGGGTTCGGTTGTTACGTTGGGCTTCATGATCCTCGTTGTCCTGATCGCGCCGGTTTATATTATTCCCATCTTTAACAAAGTCACGCGGCTGGACGATCCCAAGGTTACGCAGCCGATCTTAAGCTTGGCGCGCGCCAACGGAATTGCGGCGAAAGATGTTTATGAGATCGATGCATCCCGTCAGACGACGCGCATGAGCGCGAATGTGAGTGGCTTCGGGAGCACCATGCGAATCACGCTGAATGACAATCTGCTGCGCCGCGGTTCGCCGGAGGAGATTCAGGCAGTGATGGGCCACGAAATGGGCCACTACGTCCTGCATCATATTTACAAGGACACTCTATTTTTCGGCGTGGTCGTCATGATCGCGTTTGCCTTGCTGCAGTGGTCATTGAGATGGTGCTTGCAGCGTTGTGGAGAAAAATGGGGGATTCGCGGCATTGGCGACACCGCCGTGCTGCCTCTGGTTTTGCTGCTGGTGTCCATCTTCGGTTTTGTCGTAACCCCGATCTTGAATACGCAAACGCGCACGGAAGAGGGTGAGGCGGATATGTATGGGTTGAATGCGAGCCGCCAGCCAGACGGTTTTGCGCAGGCGGCGATTCATCTTGGGGAGTACAGGAAGATGAATCCGGGGCCGCTCGAAGAGTTCATATTCTTCGATCATCCGAGCGGCCGCAACCGGATCTATGCGGCCATGCGCTGGAAGGCGGAAAACCTGCCGCTGATGCGCTGGCAGTCGAACCCGCAGGTTGATGCTGCTTTGCCGGCTGCCGAGAAAAAATAAGCAGATGACCCGACGGCTTCTGCGTCGCCACTTTTGCACCGTAGGTTCATGTCCCGTTCGTAATGCTGGTTCAGCGCACGTTTCCGGATAGCATTTGCGAGAGGGTTTTGCATGGGCACAAAATGCAGGATTTTGCTGCTTTTCACCGCGGCGATTTCACTGGCTGCCGCAAACGCCAACGGTCAGGATGCGCCATCTCTGGGCGACTTGGCGCGCCAGCAGCGCCAGGAAAAGGGCGCTCCGGGAAAAGAAGCCAAGGCGCCCAAGGTAATTACGAACGAAGAGATTCCCGAGCGCGCCGAAGCGGCCTCATTGCATAGAACTGGCGCTCAGGAAAATGCAGTGCAGGCATCATCGAATGGGCCCAAGATATCGGCCGAGCAATGGCGATCGCAGATTGTAACGCAGAAGAACCAGGTGGCCTCCTTACAAAACCAGATTGATGAAATCAATGAGTCGATCCGCTTTGCTCCGGCAAACTGCGCCGCCAATTGCGTGGGATGGAGCGAGCGGCAGAGAGAGAAGCAGCGGCACGCTGAACGCATGCAAGTTCAACTGGAAGAACAGAAAAAGCGCCTGGACGACATGCAGGAGTCCGCGCGCAAACAAGGCTATGGCAGCGCAGTGTACGATCCGTAGCCGCGGTATCCTGCTTAGGCAAAAATAATGCCGCCGCTTCCGTGTCGAGAGAGCAGCGGCATTTTTCGTGTCTTTTTTCGTGTCTGCCGCAATGCTACAGCATGCATAAATCTATTTAGTCTTCCCCTTCGCGTAGGGATTTTGATATTTCAGAACGGTGGAGAGATCGATGCCGCGAATAATGCCGTCGGAATGGTAAAACAGTCCCCACGAATCGATGGTGGAGTTATCGGGAAAGATGCAGGCTTCCAGCACCACGTCGATGGTATCGAGTTCCACCCAGCCGCCGCCAGCAGCGCTGACTCCGCCAAATGAATCTGAGCCGCCGAGTTGCGTGCAATAGAACGATGCGGGATTGCCGTTCCCCTGGCCGTTCCACGGAGTTTCCGCGTAATACGCCAGCGCGGCCAGACTGGGCTTGGTGGTGAAAAGTGTCGCCAGAGAGACGTGAATGCGGGAGCCGTCCGAGGCCTGCGTGTACTGGCAGAAGCCTTCTCGTCCCTGGAGTAGAATCCAGTCCTGGGTGGGATTGTTCGTGCCGTAGACAGGATAGCGACTTTCCACCACGCCTCCGGTGCTGGTGCAGTAATCTTGTGGAGCGGGCACAGCGGCCTGAGTGTTTTTCGTTTTTGTAGTTTGCGCCGCCGAGGTGGAAAGAGTTCCGCACAGAAGCAGAGTTGCCGCCAGCGCAATCATTTCTTTCGTCCAAGTCATAGTCTCCCCAGATTCAGTTATTCAACCATCGATTGAAAGCCGCGAAAGTTTATCATGAGAGCCCGGTCCGCGCTAGCGGCTTATTGCGGACGACGCGCCGAAAGCCTTGACTGGCTTCGGTCACACGCCAGACGAGCCAAACGGGAGAAAAGAAATCTGGTTGTATTCTTTTTGGGCTTCCACGAAAGCTTCCCGACGTGCGAAATTAGTTGAATGGCATTAGTCATTCGTCCCTCACGCATTCACGCAGCGGGTGTCTTCACCACCACGCCCATTCGCAAAGGTTCCCGGGTTGTCGAGTACTCAGGCCCGCGGCTCAGTCCGGAGAAGGCCAACGAGCTTTACGATGGTGCGAGCCGCACATACCTTTATGGACTGGAGGACGGCAAGACCGTCATCGACGGCGAAGGCATGGGCGCTTACCTGAATCATTCCTGCGATCCCAACTGCGAAGTGGATGAGATTAAGAATCGGGTATGGATACTGGCCATCCGCAATATCGCGGCTGGCGAGGAGTTGCTATGGGATTACAACCTGTACGACGATGACGATCCTGCGCCCTGCCACTGCGGCTCGACCAAGTGCCGTGGAACGATGTATTCGCGGGAATGGATGGCTAAGCTGCGGCGTAAGGCTCGCAAGAAGGCGGAAAAACGCGCCGCCGCGCGGGCAGCGAAGGAGCTTCAAGCAAAAACGTTGCGGAAGAAAAATAAAACTCTCGGAAGCGCGGCCTGAGCCGTTCGCCGCCTAGCTTGCAGATGGTTCGGGTTGGGCTGTTTTCTTCCCGTGTTCGCGCCAACCTTCAATAATCAGATACAGCACGGGGATGAAGAAAAGATTTAGTACCGTCGACATGATCATGCCGCCGAATACGGTTGTGCCCACGGAGTGACGGCCGTTTTCACCAGCGCCGGTGGCGAGGACCAATGGCACGACGCCCAGAATGAATGCGAGAGAGGTCATCAGAATCGGACGCAAACGAATGGTGGCCCCTTGCACCGCGGCTTCCACCAGCGGGACTCCTTGCTGGCGCAACTGCTCGGCAAATTCCACGATCAGAATCGCGTTCTTGCTGGAAAGTCCGACCAGCATCACCAGTCCGACCTGGCAGAAGACGTCATTCTGCAGGCCGCGAATCCACTGCGCTCCCAAGGCGCCCAGCAATGCCATCGGCACAGCCAGCATAACGATGAAAGGCAGCACGAAGCTTTCATACTGCG
>PKVZ01000222.1:6161-11013 GCA_003131635.1 Acidobacteriaceae bacterium | reverse complement strand
CCGCTCCCATCGGGTTCTGCATATCGAAGCTGTAGACGTAGAGATGCATGTGGCCGTTGCGCCAGCTCGGCCACAGGAATGCGCCGCTGGACTTCAGGAAACGAACCTCCAGATGCTCGAAATCGATCCAGGCGCCAGGAGTTGTTTCCGTTAGAACAATCCGCGACTTGCCCGATTTCGCATCGACAAAATACAAATCCATTTTGTCCTGGTTGCGATTCAGAACTTCCGCCCACACGATTCCATCGCGCACCCAGCCGAAGCGCGGGATGTAAGCCTCGGGATCATTCGTCAGCGAAATCCAGCGAACCTTACCTTTTTCTGCATCAACCACNNNTAAACCCAATCGATATCGCCGTTGAATAAATCGTCCTTCGTATCTTTGGTGAGCTGCCTCTCGTCCCTCCCGCTCACCGGCCGGACGTAAAGATTGTGCTTGCGAACGTAGGAAACATGGCTGCCATCGGGAGAAAATTTGGGGTCACCGCTGGGATCTGGTGCTGAAGTGAATTGCACCGCGGTACTGGTGGCCAGATCGAACAGCCAGAGTTGGCCTTGCGAATCGAAAATCAGGTGCTTGGAATCCGGAGCCCAGAGGTAGGGCGCGACGTGATAGCGCGTGAGCCGTTCTTTTTCGCGCTCATCTTTCACTTTGTTATAGTCTGGCGCCAGCGAGGCCAGCTTTGTGGCGCTGACGAGAACTTTCTTCTCGCCCGTAGCCGCGTCCACATACCAGAGTTCGCCGTGCTCGCCTTCGTCGTTACGCTGCAGGAACGAGAGCTTAGTCCCGTCGGGACTCCACTCCAAGGTCTCCGGACCGCGTCCGCCGAGACCTCCCGGAGCGTAAATCGCCTCAATGGTAAGCGGCTTCAACGGAGACGGCGATTGCGCCCAAACCGCTTCCTGGCTGGACAGAAAAGTGAGGGCGACAACTACGGCAGCGAAAGAGGCAAATTGTTTCACTGTGAACCCCGGGAACGAGAAGTGAGCTACGGCGGAACGAAAGAGTTTACACCCGAAAGGGCCTGCTGTGGGCGCTTTGCCCCGATCGTCGTACGAAACCCGCGTTTCCGCGTGTTAGAATCAAATCTGAGTTCTCCCGGGATGCTTCCAGAAATAGAAAACCTGTTGCACCTGCAAGAGGCGGATAAGGCAATCCGCCGCCTGCAGGACGAAATCGCCGAACTTCCCAAACGAGTCGCGGCCATTGAACACAAACTGGCGGACACCAAACTGCAATTGGAAAAAGCTCAGGCCGCCGTCAAGGCGGATGAAGCCGCCCGCCGCAAGTACGACACTGCCATCGCCGACCTCCGGGGAAAGATTTCCAAGTATCGCGATCAATCGCTTGACGTTAAAACCAACGAGCAGTACAAAGCTCTGTTGCACGAGATCCAGTTCGCGGAAAAAGAAATCGCCGCCACCGAAGATAAAATTCTCGAGCTGATGGTGAATGCCGACGCCCGCGATAAGCAAGTAAAGGCGGCACAAGCGGAACTGATAGCAGAAGCGGCCGAGATCGAAAAGGAAAAAGAGGAAGCCCGCAAACGTACGGCCGAGGATGAAAAGCAGCTCACCGAATGGCGCGGCAAGCGCGACCAGATGCGCGCCGGCGTGAACGAAGACCTGCTGCGGCACTATGAACGGGTGGCAAAGTTTCGCGGCAGCGGCATCTCCGAAGTTCGGGATCACAAATGCATGGCCTGCCAGGTTATGCTGCGCCCGCAGATTTATAACGATGTCCGCACCGGCCAGCAAACCGTGATCTGCGATTCCTGCCAGCGCATTCTGTACTTCAATCCCGCCAACGAAATGCAGGCTCTGGAGCCTGAGCACAAACGCTCGCGCCGCCATCATCCCAAAATCGACGCCCCCCAGGCCTGGTATTACCGTCAGGAATATGCCGCGGACGGCGAAGTTCTTCTGTGCCTGACCAACGCCGGCGGCCAGGCCAGCCGCCGAGTTTTCGACATGGGTACCGGACGCCTCATCGGCAATATCCTTAGTCGCGAAGGCGATTACCGCCACGCGTTTCCGGAAGACATTACCGGGGCCATCCGGCTGAACGGAAGTTGGTCGGAAGCCGAAATCGAAACCTGGGGCACCGAAATGCCCATGAACGCTCTTGACTCCCTCCACGTTGACCTCGAAGCCGCCCGCTACGAAATGAGCTCCCGAACCTCCGCCAAGTCTGAAATTCCCGCAGTCGTTCCCACGGAGCACATCGCCAGCTAACAGAGGCGCTGCAACGCTATCGAATGTTGCCTCCCGCATTGTCAGTTAACATTGGAGAATGGTCCGAAGGCCGTTGTCTTCTGTTCCCGATATTACGATCAAAGTTTCTCCGCGCGGCGCAACCCGCCTGAAAGATGGCCACGTCTGGGTGTATCGCTCAGACATCGTCTCAGCGGACGAAGCCACGCCCGGATCGCTCGTCGCAGTCACAGATCATCGCGGACAGTTTCTCGGGAGTGCGCTCTATTCCAGCTCTTCGCAGATCGCCGTCCGCCTGATTTCGCATGACGTGGTCGCCGATCTCCCTGCCTTGCTTCGCCAGCGCGTCGCTGATGCCATTTCCTATCGCCAGCCGTTTGTCCACGACACGAATGCTTACCGCGTCGTCTTCAGCGAAGCTGATTTCCTGCCGGGCCTGATCGTCGACCGCTACCACGACATTCTCTCGCTGCAAATTCTCACCCAGGCCATGGATACCGAGCTGGTACGCTCCACCGTGATTGCCGAGCTGACGGAGCGGCTGCACCCCGCCTCTATCGTCGAGCGCGTGGACCCGCGCGTGCGCCAACTCGAAGAACTGCCTCCGCGCGCCTCTGGCCTGCTGCAAGGAGAGAAAACTTCCACCATATTCAACATGAACGCCGTCCAATTTAAGTTTGAGGCGCTCGCAGGCCAGAAGACCGGGGCCTTTCTCGATCAGCGTGAAAACTACGCCGCCGCCGCCCAATACGCCCACGGCGAGGCTCTCGACGTCTTCTGCTACCAGGGTGGATTCGCCCTCCACGTGGCGCCGGGCTGCGCGCAGGTTTGGGGCGTCGATAGCTCTCGTCCGGCGCTCGAAGTCGCCGAACAGAACGCTGCACTCAATCACCCGCAGCTCAAGGACAAGGACAAAAACAAAGAGATCGAATGGATCGAAGCCAATGCCTTCGACCTGCTAAAGGACTACTCCTCGTCCGGCCAGCGTTATGACACGATTATTCTCGATCCCCCGGCCTTCGCCAAAACGAAGCGCGACCTGGATGCCGCCCTCCGCGGCTATAAAGAACTCAACCTTCGCGCCCTGAAAATGCTTCGCCCGGGCGGGATTCTGGTCACCTGTTCCTGTTCGTACCACGTGAGCTTCCCGGACTTCCTGGGAATGCTCGCGGACGCCGCCCGGGATGCTCGGCGCAATCTGCGTCTAGTGGAGGTTCGCGGCCAGGCAAAAGACCACCCCGTGCTGCTGAACGTCGCTGAAACAGCCTATTTGAAGTGCGTGATCGCGAACGTAAGTGAATGAAAATAAACGTCAATTTTCGACTTGACAATACCATGCTCAACTTTTATGATCTATTCATACTAATGATGCATCTGATGTAGTAACCGAGGCCAATCAAGGCTTCTGGAAAGCATTCAGATTCCAAACCACAAATTCTTAAGGAGGAGTTCACCATGACCGTACTTACCCGTTTTGAACCGTTCCGCGAGGTCGCCACTCTGCAGGACCGCATGAACCGTCTATTCCGCGAGTCCTTCAACCAGGCTGGCCAGGAAGAATCTCTGACCAACACGAGCTTCGCTCCAGCAGTTGACGTCTACGAAGATGAGCACAACGTCACGTTGAAGATCGAAGTCCCGGGCATCGACGAGAAGGACATCGATGTGCGCCTTGAGAACAACACCCTGACCGTACACGGTGAGCGCAAGATCGAAAAGGAAGAGAAAGAAGAGAATTACCGCCGTGTGGAACGCCAGTATGGCAGCTTCACCCGCACCTTCACTCTGCCCACCACCGTGGATTCCGAGAAGGTTTCGGCGAACTACGACAAAGGCGTGTTGAAGATCGCTCTGCCCAAAAAGGCCGAAGCCAAGCCCAAGCAGATCAAGGTAAACATCGGCGTCGAAAAGACCGAGAAGACTCTGGACGCCAAGGGACCCAGCAAAGCCGCGTAAGCCTGCTTTGTGTGGATCTGCAATATGCGGAGCTGCATTGTGTGGGACCGGGTCTTTGACCCGGTCGTCGAGCGAAGCTCGACGGTCTACAATCGACGGGAGGCGGCAGAAACTGGCTGCCTCCCGTTTTGTTGTAGCGCCGGCGTCCCGCCGGCTGTCGTGGAGATCACCGCTACACTGACAAGAGAATTTAAGACTTGGAGTTCATCATGCCCATCCGTTGGGAAAAATTTACTGTAAAAGCGCAAGAAGCAGTCCAGCGCGCGAACAATCTCGCCTCCGAGCACGGCAACCCGGAGCTTCTGCCGATCCATCTCCTTGCGGCCCTGCTGGAAGACAAAGAAGGCATTGTTGCGCCGGTGCTGGAAAAAATCGGCATCGGCCCGCAAGCCGTTCTCAGCGATTTGTATCGCGACATCGAGAAGTTGCCAAAGGTCTCTGGAGAAGCGGCACAGGCCACGCTCTCGAACGCCGCCAACAAGTTGCTGGAGCAAGCTTTCAAAGAAGCCTCGAACTTCAAGGACGAGTACGTCTCCACCGAACATTTGCTGCTCGCCATTACCCACCTCAAGCAGGACGCGGCGCAGCAGATCCTCGCCCGTCACGGCGCTACCTATGATGCGATTCTGAAGGCGCTAAGCTCGGTGCGCGGCTCGCAGAAGGTGACCGACCAGAATCCCGA
>PKVZ01000222.1:0-6113 GCA_003131635.1 Acidobacteriaceae bacterium | reverse complement strand
GCAATCGTCGAAGGCCTCGCCCAGCGCATCATTTCGGGCGATGTGCCGGAAGTGCTCAAGAACAAACGTGTGGTTGCGCTTGATCTCGGAGCCATGCTGGCCGGCGCAAAATATCGTGGAGAGTTTGAAGACCGGCTCAAGGCCGTCTTGAAAGAGATCGAAGACTCCGCCGGACAGGTAATTCTATTTATCGACGAACTGCACACTATCGTGGGCGCTGGAGCCTCCGAAGGCGCAATCGACGCTTCGAATATGCTGAAGCCGGCTCTTGCTCGGGGAGAGCTGCGTGCCATCGGCGCCACCACCCTCAACGAGTACCGCAAGTACATCGAGAAAGACGCTGCCCTCGAACGCCGCTTCCAGATTGTTTTCGTCGGCGAACCGAATGTCGAGGACACGATTGCTATCCTGCGCGGATTGAAAGAGCGCTACGAGGTGCATCACGGAGTTCGCATCAAGGATTCGGCCATCGTGGCCGCGGCGACGCTCTCGCACCGTTACATATCGGACCGTTTTCTGCCGGACAAGGCCATCGACCTGGTCGATGAAGCCGCTGCCTCGATCCGCATCCAGATCGATTCGCTTCCTACCGATATCGATCAGCTCGAACGCCGGGCCACGCAGCTTGAAATTGAAAAGCAGGCGCTGAAAAAAGAAGACGACACCAACTCCAAAGATCGTCTGGCGGTCATTGAGAAAGAGTTGGCCGGAATCCGCGAGAAATCCAACGCCCTCAAGGCCAATTGGAAAAAAGAAAAAGATCTCATCGCCCGTTCCCGAGAACTGAAAGAAAAAATCGAGAAGCTCAAGCTTGAAGAGCAGACGGAAGAGCGCAAAGGTAATCTGCAGCGCGTCGCCGAAATCCGCTACGGGTTGCTGCGTCAAGCCGAAGAGGAGTTGAGCAAACTCACCGCCAAGATCGACGGCAAAGGCACCGGCGCACCGCGCATGTTGAAAGAAGAAGTGGACGAAGAAGATATCGCCCGCATCGTTTCGAAATGGACCGGCATTCCGATCTCGAAGATGCTGGAAGGCGAAGTGAAGAAGCTGGTCACGATGGAAGAGCGCCTGCGGAATCGTGTTGTCGGACAGGACGAGGCTCTCGAACGCGTTGCCAACGCCATTCGCCGTTCCCGCGCCGGACTCAGCGATCCCAAGCGTCCGATTGGCTCGTTCATTTTTCTCGGTCCGACCGGCGTTGGTAAAACCGAATTAGCTCGCGCCCTCGCGGAATTTCTTTTTGATGACGAGCGCGCTCTGCTGCGTATCGACATGTCCGAATACATGGAGAAGCACTCGGTCGCCCGCCTGATCGGCGCGCCTCCGGGCTACGTTGGATATGAAGAAGGCGGTCAGCTTACTGAGCAGGTTCGCCGCCGTCCTTACGCGGTTGTGCTCTTCGACGAAATCGAGAAAGCTCATCCGGATGTGTTCAACGTCTTGCTGCAGATCATGGACGACGGTCGCCTCACCGACGGCAAAGGCCGCGTCGTGGACTTCAAGAACACGATCATCATCATGACCTCGAATCTCGGCTCCAGTTATCTGCAGGCCGCAAACCTGCGTACGCCGGAGGACTTTGAGAAGGCGAGCGAACAGGTGATGAACGCGCTGCACGGCCACTTCAGGCCTGAATTCTTGAACCGCGTCGATGACATCATCGTCTTCGGCCCTCTCGGCAAAGAGCAGTTGGTAAAGATTATCGAGATGCGCCTGGAAGATGTGCGGCGCTTGCTCGCCGATCGCAAGATCTCGATCGAACTCACCGATGCCGCGAAAGAACTATTGTTCACCCAGGGTTACGACGCCAACTTCGGTGCGCGTCCGCTGAAGCGTGCGATTCAGAAGCTGGTGCAGGACCCACTGGCGTTGAAAATTCTGGACGGGGACGTTCTGCACGGTGACCACATCGTTGTCGACGCCGACAAGAAAACCGGCAAGATGAAATTTGAGGTCAGCCAGCGAATGGGAGAGAAAGAACCGGCGAAGGCGAAGCAGTAAAACCAATGGCCGCGGATCGACACGGATTCTCACCGATAATTCTTCTTTAAGAAAATCCGTGACAATCCGCGCAAATCCGTGGCCAGGAACTTTACTTAGGCCGGGTCCGCGGCGTTCTTTCGCCGCACTTGCCCGATCACCCAGTCCGTCCAGTAGGAAGACGCTCCGCCAGCCAGCAGATCAGCTTTGCCGAGCGCAGCGTCCACAAAGTTCTCGATGATCGGATAGTGCAGATTGGCGTGGGGCGGGAGATTCTCACGGCCGCCGGGATAGATAAGTTCGGGGCCATTCAGTGGACTCAACTCCATCTCGCCTTCGGTGCCGCGGATGTGGCATTCGTCCCGCTTCACCGTCGAATGCCAACGCACGTCCACCACTCCGCGTACTCCGCCTGCGTAATCGATCATCACGGTCGCGTTGTCCTCGACCGCATAGTGATGCACCGCATTCGACAAGTAGCCGGTGGCACGCAACGGCTGACCAAAAAGAAAATTCAGCACATCAATTCGGTGCGAGGCGATGTCGTAGAGGGGGCCGCCTCCCGCCTTCACGGGATCGATCAGCCAGCTGCGATCGGTATTACCTTCGTCAAAACTTCTTGGGTCAAACCATCCGTGGCTGGTGAGTTCGGCAAGAACCGGCTTCCCGATTGCGCCGGCTTGGATCAGTTGTTTGGCCCGCTGCAGTTTGGGATACGTTCGCCGATAGTAGGCCACGCCAAAAGTGCGCCCAGTCTCTTCTGCCAGCTTCACCATGGCGCGAGCTTCGGCATCATTCATCGCCATCGGCTTCTCGCACAGCACATGTTTTCCCGCACGAAGAGATTGAATCGTCTGTGGCGCGTGGAGGAAAACCGGGGTCGCAATGTAAACCGACTGCACTGCAGGATCGGCGAGACCTTCGTCGAGAGTGGTCCACGCCTGCACGTTGTACGGCGCAGCCTTAGCGAGATCGCGCGTGACCAGGCCGTACAAGCAGCTTCTGGGTTCAGCCTGAATTGCCGGAATGACGCGACGGGCCGCGATATCGCCGATTCCGATTACGATCCAGTTCAGCATAGATGTGAAAAATGAAACCTAGGTAGAAAATCAAAGGCCGGCCTAAGCCGGCCTTCGCACTCGATCTCAACACTACGCTACGGCTTTTTAGGAGCGATTGCGTCCTTGGCAGCCTTGGCGACGCGGAACTTCACTACGGTCTTCGCCTTGATCTGGATGGGCTCGCCCGTCTGTGGGTTGCGTCCAACGCGGGCTTTGCGGTGGGCTTTCACCAGCCGGCCCAGGCCGGGCACGACGAATACGCCGTTCTTTTTTGTTTCTTTCACAGCGACGTCGGCGAGTTCCTCCAAAAATAGCGCAGCAGTCTTATTGGGAAGCTCAGTCTTCTCGGCCAGATGACGGACGAGTTGGGTCTTGGTTAAACCTGAAGCCATATTTCTTCCTCCTCAGAAAAGCTTGAATTTTAATTCCAGCGGGCTTGATGGTACATCAGGGCCCTGTGGAAAACACCCTTATTCTACGCGGGTTCCACACATATAACATGACAAAAGGGCCATTTTTACATGGTTTTTTGCAATCGGGACTCCCAAAATGGCCCAAAACAGGTCGTCGAGAGCGATTAGCAATCAGCAATTGGCAATTAGCGGTTAGCAATTCGTTGCCGCTAAAGTTGTGCCAGCTGAGGCGATAACTGCTATTTGCCAACTGCCAATTGCAGCGGCCTGCAACGTTGCTCGCGTAGCGGTGCCATAATAGCGAAGAGGAGAATCACAAATTGAGTTGCGCGATCTGTGAAGTTCGCAAGGAAAAACGCTTCTGCCCCGCGGTCCACGGACGAATCTGCCCGCAGTGTTGTGGCGAGCAACGCGAGGTGACACTCGATTGCCCCAGCGATTGTCCCTATTTGCTGCAGTCGCGCGAACATGAAAAGCCGCGCTCATCGGAACAGTTCGATGCGGAATCGTTATTTCTGCAGGTGGAGATTTCGGACCAGTTTACCTATGAACGCGAACATCTTCTCATGGGCTTAAGCTACGCACTCGCTGAGGCTGCCCGTCTGGATCGCAGCATCAATGATCTCGATCTGATCGCTGCGCTCTCCGCCATGTGTACGAGCTATGAACGTCTGGTTAACTCCGGCCTGCACTACCAGCAACCCCTGACCAGTGCCACTCAGCATGGCATCGCAGCCCATGTCGAAGAAATGGCCAAGGCCTATCGCGAGGCCGAGCAGAAAGAGATGGGCCGTTCCGATCTGCGGGATTCCGACATGCTCAAAGCCTTGGTGTTTCTGCTTCGACTGGGCCACGCACGCACTTCGGGAAGGCCCCGGTCGCGCGCCTTCATCGATTTTCTCTTCGCACAATTTCCGGAGAAGGAATCATCCGTGTTGACGCCGCAGGAAGCCAGCAGCCGCATCATCGTGCCCTGATGTGAAAGCCACCGTTTTCACGGATTCTACGGATAGGCCGGAATTAAGAATCTCCCTTAAAGCCTTTGCTTTATCTTTGTCGATCCGTGAAATCCGTGGCTCAGGTCTTCAGCTTTCGCACCGTTTGACCGACGGGCAGCGCATCGCGCAGCTCGAGAATCGTCTTCTTCAGCACCGGATGGCGGACCTCCGGCGCAATCTCTGCCAAAGGCTCGAGAACGAAGCGGCGCTCCTGCATTGCGGGATGTGGAATCGTGACTTCCGGCGAATCCAATACGGTCTTGCCGAACAGCAGGATATCGATATCGATAATGCGGGGGCCTTTCTTCTGTACGCGTCGCCGGCCCATGGCTTTCTCGATGTTAAGAATCGAGGTCATCAGTTGTTGCGGCGACTGTGCGGTCTCGAGCCCGACCACACAATTCAGAAACCAAGGCTGCTCGGTGAATTCCACCGGCTCGGTTTCGTAGAAAGACGACACGTCGGTTACTTGGCCGACCGCACCCAGTCGCGCTTGAGCGTCTCGCAGATGGGCCTCGCGGTCGCCGACATTCGAGCCGAGAGAAAGATAAACCATTGCTAGCATTGACTTATCATCCGATACCTTGGTTACTTTCGTCGATTTCGGATTGATTCTAGAATTAGACCATGCTTGAGTCTCTGCTGCTGAGTCGGGATGCCGATGTCTTCCGGGTCTTACGCCCGACGCTCGAAAAACTTTCCATCGAAGTTGAAGTCTGCCAGGAGGCGAAAAAAGCCAGCGAGATTCTGATCTCGGAAAAGTTCGATGCCGTCATTGTGGATTGCGATGACATGCCCGGTGGCGTCGAAGTCCTGGAAGGTCTGCGGGCCACGCCAAGCAACCAAAACTCAGTAACATTCGCCCTGGTCAACGGCAAGAAAACCACCACTCAACAGGCTTTCAACATGGGCATAAATTTTGTGCTCCATAAGCCGCTCTCTGTTCTGAATGCCTCCCGCTGCTTCAATGCCGCTCTCAGCTTTATGCTGCGCGAACGCCGCCGCTACTTCCGCCACCCGGTAAAAATGCCGGTCGGCCTGATAGTAGGCGACAAAGAATTAAAAGCCGAGAGCACGAATCTTAGCGAAGGCGGCATCGCTCTCTTATTGCATCATGCCCTCCCCAAGAATGCCACACCCCGGTTGCGATTCACTCTGCCAGGAACCAGTCCGGTTCTGGAGGTGGAAACGGAAATCGCTTGGGCCGACCTGAAAGGATACGTGGGTTTGCGTTTTCACAACGTCCCCGCCAGTTCACAGGAATTGCTGGAGGGCTGGCTCAATAATCAGATGGAGCAACAAATTCCTGGATCCAAAGACAAGCTTGCTGGGCCAACTCCCCGCGCCACCCAATAATTCCGCGCCTTGATCTCCAGGTATTCGATCTGCGGGTATTCAGTTGGTAATTTGCGCCGGCGCCTTGCCGTGGCAATCTGTAGGGATACCGGAGAGCCATCGCCATGCTTCCTACTACCTATCGCGTTGCCCGCATTCAGAAAACCCTGCGCTGGTTTGAGGAAGATATCCCTCTGCTGAACATGCGGGTAAGAGACTTGTCCGCCGAACGCCAGCGCTCGGCGCATCAGTTTGCCGCGGCCCTGGTCGAGCAAACTCGCGCCGAACTTCACCGCCTGCTTGCAGAACAACCGGAGCCAGTTTCT
>PKVZ01000136.1 GCA_003131635.1 Acidobacteriaceae bacterium | reverse complement strand
GACAAGCTGTTTCGCGTGCAGACTGGCCCTTTCGGCGATATCAAGGAAGCGGAAGCGATGCGCTCCCGGCTGATCAATGATGGATATAACCCGATCCTGAAGAAGTAACGTTCCCCTATGAAGCCTGACCGCCTGTTGAACCGCCGCGTGGTTTTCAAGCTACACGGCATGGACCCACTCGACGCCACGATTCTTAAACAGGATGAAACCGGCTACTGGATTCGCGGCGGAACGCTGGCAGGTCAACTGGACCAAACCAATTGTTCTCTTCCGGAGAGCGATGTGCGCTACCTTGAGTTCAGCCGCATCGAGTGGCTCCGCGCTCCAAGGCAACGGCTCTGAGGATTTATTGTTCGGTTATCCGGTATATTGATAAGCGTCGATTTAGCGGATATTTCTGGTCAAGGTATGACGACTCCTGCGACTTCCCTCGACAGCATGCTGCACGCCGTTGCAGACCCCACGCGGCGGCGTATTCTGGGCGCTCTCAAACAGCGCGGGACGAGCTCCGCTGGCAATTCCGGACTCTGCGCGGGCGATATTGAAGAAAGGGTGAGTCTCTCGCAGCCCACCATTTCGCACCACATGGCTATTCTGACGAAAGCTGGTTTAGTGGACGCGGTGAAGCAAGGTCAATGGCGCTGGTACCGCCGCAATGAAAAGGCTCTGCGGCGGCTGGGGAAGAGCTTGCGCGCGCAATTGTGAGCGAGAGCTAAGCCTGATGTTTGCGGGCAGGAACCATCGTCCCTCGCTTCGCTCGGGATGACATTGGGTTTTGATTCAGCCTGGAGTTGATTCAGCCAGCGAAGAACGCTAGCTTGCGGAAGCGGCGGCTGCGTGCGCCTTCTGCAGCAGGCGTCGCGCCTGCGAGATCAGATCCGCCACTTCGAAGGGTTTCACCAGGTACGGGACGTTGTTTTGCTGCAGGAAGGCTCGGTCTTCGCTCTGCTCTACCCCGTGTGAGAAGGTGAAGAGTAAGTGATTTTCCATGCCTGGGCAATTCTGGGTAAGCCAGGCGTAGGCCTCTTTCGTATTCCAGTCGGCAGGCATTTTGCCGCTCATAATTACGGCATCGAAGGGCTCAGATAGCAAACGTGTTTTCACGTCCTCACTCTTGGAAGCCGTCACCACGCTGGCACCGGCGCCCATGAGCACATCGCGCTCGAACTCCAGTACCGCCTCTTCTTCTTCCACCAGCAGAACCCGGCCCTGGATCGCGCCTTCGCGCTTCGGCGGAGCCACCGGCGCCGCTTCCAGAATTGTTCCGGCCGTAACCGCCATAGGCAGACGGACTTCAATGACCGCGCCGCCTTCGTTAGCATTGTGAGCAGTGATGTCGCCGCCGTGTTCCTTCACGATTCCGTAGCAGATGCTAAGACCCAGACCGGTTCCCTTGCCAACGTTCTTGGTAGTGTAGAAGGGATCGAAAATTCTTTTGGGATCCTTAATTCCGGGGCCATCGTCGGCAAACTGCACGGCCACGAAGCCACTGTCGCGGGAAACACAAATCTTCAGCTTGCCGGATCGGCCAGTTTCCAGAACGGCATCTACGGCGTTATTGATGATGTTGAGGAAGACTTGCTCGATCTGGTGCGGATCGGCCACCACCATCGCGGGATCGTCTCCCAGAGACTTCTCCACGGCGATGTGGTTGACCTTGAGATCGTAGTCGCGAAGGGCGAGCGTTTCGTCAAGCACCTTGCGGACATCGACCTCGGAGCGTTCCGGCTTTCTCTGCCGCGCGAAGGAAAGCAAATTCTGGACTACGCGGTGAGTCCGCTGCGCTTGTTTGAACATCTTGGCGACGTAGTCTTGCGCGCGTTCGTTCAAACCTTCGCTTTCGAGCAGCTGCGCGTAACCAAGAATCGCAGTCAGGGGGTTGTTCAATTCGTGGGCTACGCCGGCAATGAGCTGGCCTACGGCCGACATTTTCTCGCTCTGCAAAAGCTGTTCCTGGGTGCGGCGGAGATCTTCGTAGGCTTTGCAAGTCTCTTCGTAGAGACGAACTTTTTCGATAGTCGTTGCCAACTGGCGGCTGATAGCCACGAGCAGGTTCTCTTCGCCGGTCGAATATTCGTATTCGACATGGCTGCGCAATCCCATCATGCCGATGGGGTTGTCCTTGCCCCAGAACAGCACCCAGTTCCAGGCACCGTCGGTATTGGAGCGGATGAACTCGGCCACCGCACCGGTGAGATGCGGAAGGTATTCCGCGGTGATGACTTCCGCACGTGAACGCATTACGAGATCGCCAAAGCCATCCGCGAAGCTGATTTCCGCGGGCCGGGATTTATCGCGGCTGCGTGGTCCCCAGGCAGCTCGACGGCGGTAGGTGGGGGCGTCGGAATCCGAAAGGTAAACGGCTCCGCTCTCGGCGCCAAACAGCGAGACTACCTGCCGCAGGGTTAGGTTGAGGATTTCATCGAGATCGAAGGATTGCGTCGCCACCACTGCCATGGCGTTCAGAGCGTTCAGTTCGCGATTGCGACGGCGCATCTCGTCCTCGGCGCGGCGCTTCTCGGTCACATCCAGAACAAAGCCCTGATAGCGTTCAACTTTTCCGGCCGCGTCGCGGGTGGCGAAACTGCTCTCGGACGAGAGCAGAAGGGTTCCGTTTTTGCGGCGCATGGTGACTTCAAAATTGCGAACGTAATTCTGCTGTTCGATCTGTTTGTGAAAAGCCTCGCGCTGGCCGGCATCGACCCGGATATCTTCGTCCAGGTTGAGGCTGAGCAATTCTTCGCGCCGGTCGTAGCCCAGCATGCGCACAAAGGCATCATTACAGTCGAGCAAACGGCCCGCGGGCGTGGCGATATAAACCCCTTCCTGCACCTGGTCGAACAGCAGGCGGTATTTTTCTTCCGCCGAATGCCGTTCGGTGATGTCGCGCACGATGTGGATAGTGCCTTTCTGCTTGCTGCCTTGCTCGGTGTAGGACGAAGTGGAGACCAGCGAGAAGCCGCCAAAGCAAGGGTCGGCGGCTTCGGTGATTTCTTCATCGCCGCGGGCGCAGTAGGGGCATCCCGTCCACTCGCCTAAGGTATGCGGCAATACCGATTCGCAGGTGCTGCCAATCACATCGGCAGACGATTGTTCCAACTGTTCGAGGAGAATCTGGTTGGCCTTGATGATGCGGAATTCCGCATCGTGCGCCAGGATGATGTCATGCACCGAATCAAATGTATTTCTCCACTGGCGCTGCGAGCGTAGAACCTGCTCGAGCAAACGGAAGTTCTCGATTGCGATTCCGAGCTGGCGTCCGCAGGTTTCAAGGAACTCGCTTTCCTCGGCAGTCAGTTTTCGCTGCGCCGCAGTTCCCAGAATCAGTAATCCTATGGGCGATTTTTTCCCCAGGACTGGCACCATCAATAAGTGACGAATCTTTTCCGACCTCAGCAGATGTTGATCTTCCGGGCTGGCTTCGTCTCTTCGAAGTGCCACGGGCTGGCCTTTTTCCAGCATCTGCGACACACTTTCGGACAACTCCGCAATGCCCACTTCGCGGAGGAAGTCCTGCGACACTCCAACGGCATGCGTGGCTACCAAATGTCCGCCCTCGATCAAGCGAAACCATGCTGCTTTACTTTTGGTGAGCTGTTGCAAAGCCTCGAGGGCTTTCTCCATCATGCCGCCTTGCTGCTGGGCGAGGACGATGCTGTCGGTCAACGAGCGCAGTACAACCAACCGTTGCGCCCGCGCGCGCGCCTCGCGAAATACGAACAGCAGCATGCTGATTGCGAGCAGACACTCTGCGACGGCAAAGACGCCTGCGGGAAGCTGGCTGGTGAAGGGCGGCCAGTCGAGATGCGGCACCAGAAGAAGCGCCGCAAGCATCCACGAGACTGGTTCCCTCCGGCCGCGGCGGGCGCGCAATAAGGCAATTGCCGTGGTCAAGAGAATGATCCGGTAAGCGACTTCCAGAGCTACGCGCCAGGGTAACGAATCGGGCCAGAGGAGGATGCGGGCCACGGCGAAAACTGCGGTGCAGGCGGTTACGGCGGTTAGTGGCGCCAGCAGATTCCGCTCGCGGATATAAACCAATACGGCTCCAGCGAATAGACCGATCGCGATGACGAATGCCGCTTGCTCAACCGCCGGGAGATAGCGGGCAGGAATTTGCGTTGCTGCGCCGAATGTTCCCACAAAACGCGAACTGAGCAACAAGGTCCACGCCGCCGTCCAAACTGCGAGGTAGCGTTCGCGGAACGCACATAGAACCAGCAACGAAGCCGCCAGAACGATCAACAGGGCACACTCCCCCGGCTTCAGCCTCGCGATGGCGGGCTGTGCGACGGTGTTCCAGAAAGACCAAAGGGAAGCGGTCATTTTTAGTAGATCAGTTCAGTAGATCAGTTCAATCGTTCAGGCGCTTTTCACGCGCGCCTGGCAGGTGCGCCTGGCAGACGTAACCCTGCCTGGTTTCTGAATATCACGCCTGGGGCGTATCTCGATGAAGTTTCAGGACCTCAGTGGTTACTTTCGGCATCTCACGGCTGAGGTAAAATCGCCGATAGTATCCTGAGACACTCCGATGCCCGACCGCATTCTCGTAGTCGACGACGAAGAGGCAATCCGCGAGATTGTCTGCGCCATCCTGGAAGCGGCTGGTTACGTCTGCAAACAGTCCGGATCCGGCATGGAAGCCCTGGCTCTGCTTAATTCCGGCGAACAATTTGAACTCATGCTTTCCGATCTGATGATGGCGGACCTTGATGGCATCGGATTGCTGGAACGCACCAAAGAAAAGTTTCCGGAAATGCCTGTAGTGATGGTCACGGCGGTGCATGACATTTCCGTGGCGCTGGCCGCGATTCGCAATGGCGCGTACGACTATTTGCTGAAGCCGTTCGAGCGGGAACAGTTACTCAATGCGGTGGGGCGGGCTCTGGAAAATCGCCGCTTGAAGGTAGAAAACCGCACCTATCAAACAAATCTGGAGTCGTTAGTCGAAGCTCGCACCGACCAACTGCAAACCGCGATGACCGACCTCGAACGGTCGTATGACATCACGCTGCAGGCTTTGGGCGATGCGCTCGACCTCAAAGACCGCGAGACCGAGGGCCATTCAAAGCGGGTTACGGCCTTTACCATGGCTATTGCCCGCGCCATGGGCCTACCGCGCGAGCAGATCGACGTGATCGCCCGCGGAGCGTTCCTGCACGATATTGGCAAGATGGCCATTCCGGATCGCATTCTGCTCAAGCCGGGAAAGCTCGACGACGACGAAAGGTTGATCATGCGCGAGCATTGCTATCACGGCTATCAAATGCTCAGGAGGATTCCCTTCCTCGCCGAAGTTTGCGAGATTGTTTACTCTCACCAGGAACATTTCGATGGATCCGGCTATCCGCGGGGCTTGAAGGGGACTGAAATCCCTTTGGGAGCGCGCATCTTCTCGGTCGCCGATACACTCGATGCCATCATTTCCGACCGGCCTTATCGCCCGGCTCGCTCTCTGGCTGCGGCGCGTACGGAAATCCAGGTTTGGGCGGGACGTCAGTTCGATCCGGAAGTAGTCGAGATATTTCTAAAAATGCCCGACGATATCTTCGAAGATCTGCGCCGGGAAATTAACGCGCAGAGCTATCCGTTCGCCTACTCTTCCAACGCGAAGGGCGCGTCTTAAGCCGAGTCCCTTACCTGGCGCGTGCCTCAATTTTAACCACAGTATTCGCCCTGCAATATCAGGCCTGCGCAGCGTTCTTATTGCAGGTGCGTTTTCAGGCTTACCATAAGCAAAGCTCAAAATAGGCCGATGATTCCACCCTGGAGGTATTGCATGAAATTTGCAGCCTGTCTTCTGGCGCTTTTTATGTTCACAATCGCAGCGATCGCGCAGGAGCATCCCGCCCTAAGCGCGCCGCCAAATTCCGTATACGTGGGCGCCGACGGAAAATTCGAATCGGCTCCCGACACGGCGGTCATTCAATTCAACATCTCTGCGCAGGAAGAAACGTCGCAGGCCGCTTATCAGCACGCGTCAAAGGATGCCGAGCAGGTTCGGGAGGTACTTCGCGCCAACGGCATCGAACCCAAATCCGCGACCGTAGGATTCTTTTCGGTGCAGCCGATGTATGACCGGAAGAACGCCAAGCAGAAGCTGATTGGCTACCGCGTGACTACCGATGTGACGCTCAAGCTGAAGGATTTTTCGAAGATTGGGCCCATCACGCAGCAACTCGCCGACGCCAACGTCAGCGAAGGACAGACTTTGAACTATACGCTGGAGAATATGGACGAGGCCAAGAATAAGGCCGTAGAAGATGCGTACCGCCGGGCACGGAACTCCGCTGAGACGGTCGCGCGTGCGAGCGGGCGTAGTTTGGGCGAGCTTTCCTACGCGTCGGTCGATACGTTTGAGAATGCACGTATACCAGTCCCACACATGGCGCGAGCCATGTCCATGACGCCGAATGCCGCGCCCGCTCCCACGGAGGAATTCACACCGCAGAACGTGACGGTGACGGCGCACGTGAATGCGCTTTTCAATTTGAAGTAAGCGCCTCGCTCCGCTCAGGGCAGGCTGAGGCGGCCTAGCCCACATGAGCTCTGCAGGGCACACACTCGGGCGAGGAGGTATTACGGAGTCGCCTTCGCGACCGAGATGCGGGTCGCATCCACGGTGATGGGGCGCTGAATTTCCATCTCGATAGAGGTTCCCACGTCCAGCTTTACATCGGCGCCGCGCTTTAGCAGCGCCCAAGCAATACCCGCTGCTGCTCCTGCGCCGGCTCCGACCCGCGCTCCGTTGAGCCCTCCGGTGGCCAACCCTCCAGCCGTCGCGCCGCCCAGCGTGCCGTACACGCCGCCTTTGGTTGCGTCTTCGACTCTCTTGGAAGTGTCTTTGTCCTGCTGAATCGTGCCTTCGGAATCCTTCACCGAATTGTTATCCGCACCGGGCGTGTTCTCGACCGACCCCGGGAGCATCACGGTATATCCGCTGGGAAAAATCATGGAAGTAAAGTGAATCAGGATCTCCGCGCGTCCGCTCCCGTGTCCGGCGCGCTCCACATGCGCAATCTTCCCTTGAATGTAGGAGCCCGCCGGCACAATCACGCGGTCATCTACAACGAACGGAAATGCCGTCTGGGCGTAGACCGCATCGCCTTCGCGCGCATTCTTGGTGGAGATGGCTTGTTTAAGGGACAACGGAATCTTAGTTCCCGCGGGGATGGTGATAGCGTTGGGATCGGCGGGTGCAATAGGCGCAGAGATCGAGTGGACGGGCGATGCGGATGCTGGGCTCGACGGCTGAGGAGTTGGTGTCGCTGGCGGTGAAGTCGTTTGGCAAACAGCAATTCCGGTAACCAGCAACGGCATCCATAGCAATCGCATCTCAGACCTCCAAATCCGACAGCGGCGCAGCAGACTAATTCAGCCGAGAATACCACGGCTTTGGCTCTACTTGGTTAGTAGAGCAAATACTTCTTCCTTAACTGCTGAAACTTCTCCAACTCTTCCTGCCAATCCTGCGCGATCCGCTGCGGATCCTTCCCGGCCACGAGCCCATCGTAAGCCGATTGATTCACCAGCAATTCAATCATGCGCTCCAGCTTGAAGTCAGCCGGATAGAGCTTCTTCAGGGCTGCGGCCAATTCTATGCCCAGCTCTGGTCCGTCGAGTGCGTTGCGATCGGTGAGAACGAGATTCACGCCTTCACACTTCTGGCCGGCATAATTACTCGTGTTGGGCGTGAACGTGACCGGGACAAATCTGACTCCAGCAATCCCGCGACCGTTCAAGTAGGCGGCCAGTTCGCGGCTCTTCATCCAGGGAGCGCCCAAGAGTTCAAAAGGAGTATCCGTCCCGCGTCCCACCGAAACATTCGTGCCTTCAATCAGGCCAACGCCAGGATACAAGCCGGCTTCGGTCACGCTGCGCAAGTTGGGCGAGGGATTCACCCACGCGAGTCCGGTGGAATCAAACCAGTCACCGCGCTGCCAACCTTCCATGGCAACTACTGTGAGCTTTGAGTTGATGTTGCGTTCCGAGTCGAACATCTTCGCCAGTTCACCCATGGTCATGCCATGTCGCGGCGGCAGTGTCCAATAGTTGGTAAAGCTTTCGTGCCCTGCATCCGCAACCGGACCCTGTACAAATGATCCGGTGATGGGGTCAGGACGATCGAGCACAATCAATTCAACTCCTGCGCTGGCGGCGGCTTCCAGAAAATATCCGAGCGTCGTTTCGTAGGTATAGAATCGCACTCCGGCATCCTGGATATCGAATACGACCGCGTCGAGTTGCTTCAATATCTCCAGCGGAGGACGGCGCGCAGACTCTTTCGCTCCATACAAGCTGTAAACCGGAATCCCCGTCGCCGAATCTTTCGAGTTAGTCACGTCCGTGGTATCGAGGGTTCCGGTCACGCCATGCTCCGGACTGAAGATCGCCTCCAGCGACACTCCCGGCGCCTGTGCCAGCACGTCGATGGTCCGTCGTCCCTCCGCATCCAGACCGGTTTGGTTGGTCACGAGGCCGATCTTTTTCTTGCGGCCAGCAATCTGCAGAAGGTCGAACCCATGGGCTTCGAGCACATCGATTCCGTTCTTTACGCTGCCGTTGCGCGCGCTCATGCGGCGAGCGGCGCTTTGTGCCTCGTTGTAGCCGGTAATGCTCTGCCAGCGCAGCGCTTCTTTCTCGCCCGCGGTCAGCGGCAGCGCAGCGGCCACGGCGGTTGCCACTTTCGACCGCAGGGCAATCGCATTTCCTCCGCGCGGATGCACTGCGTTCGTGAGCAGAATAATGTAGGTCTGCGTGGTGGGATCGATCCACATCGAGGTTCCGGTAAATCCCGTATGACCGTAGGAGCCGACGGGCAGGAGATCGCCGCGGTTCGAGGAGAATGGAGAATCGATATCCCAGCCAAATCCGCGCAGCACCGGGGCCGATGGAGGCTGTTCCGGCCGCGTCATCTTCTCGACCGAGAGCGCAGAGAGAATGCCTGTGCCACCGTTCAGCAAGGCCTGTGCGAATTTTGCCAGATCGTCGGCGGTGGAAAACAATCCGGCATGACCGGCCACGCCGCCCATCCGCCGCGCCGTGGGATCATGCACCATAGCGCGCAGCATGTGGTCATTTTCGTCATACTGCGTAGGAGCAATCTTTGCCCGCCACGCCGCGGGTGGAAGGAAACGCGTATGCGTCATTTTCAGCGGGGCAAAAATGCGGCGCTCGCAATATTCATTGAGGAGCTCGCCTGACACTCGTTCCACCAACGCACCGAGCACGATAAAGTTGATGTCGCTATAAGAAAAGCGCGATCCCGGCGGATCCTGGGGCGTATCGGCAAAGGCCATCTTGTAGGCCGTCTCGCTTCCTTCCCAAACGGTTTTCAAGTCGAGATCCGGCTCCAGCCCAGAGTAATGCGTCAGCAACTGCCGCACCGTGATGTCTTCTTTTCCGTTCTGCGCAAACTCCGGCAGATACTTTGCGACTGGATCGTTCAGCCGGACTTTGCCTTGTTCGACAAGCTGCATCACTGCGGGCGTGGTTGCGACCACTTTGGTCAACGAGGCTAGATCAAAGATCGTATCCAGCGTCATCCCTTCGCGACGCGGCTCCAGCGCGCGTGAACCGTAGGCCTTGCGGTAGACTACCCGGCCGTTGTGTCCGACGATGAGAACCGCACCGGGAATGGTGGCATCGTGGATCGCCTGTTCAATAATGGCGTCCACTGCTGTGAGATGTACTGCAGTGGCGGGATGCTTCGCCTCGGCTGTCGCCATCGCCGTCTGCATGATTATGGGAAGGACGGTCAAGGCCGCGATGAACCGGATGAATCCGCGTGCCCGATCTTTCAACGTCTCTTGCGGAAAGGCAGCCAACGGTACGACTGCTCCTAGCGGGATTGCCTTAAGGGGAAGGATGTTCTCACTGTACACAACTTCGGCGGTATCACTCAAGAAACTCAAGTAAGGGGGTGCATGCCGTAGCACCGTAAGCGCCTCCGGCCGCGACGCGATTGAAACACAGAATTCGCGGCGGGCTCTTCCCTTCGACTGAAGAAACTGCTGCGGGCTAAATGTCGCCGTCAATAGAATGCGGATTGTTGAGTTGACCCATCGAAAGCGGAGAGCCTTTACCGGTTGAGCGCTCGTCTGCTATAAACCGAGGCAGAGCAAGACTCGTCTCCAGAAAGCGTCTCCGCACTGAACCGCACCCAACCAGGCTCGTCGCTGCAGCACGCTCTTGAGCATCAGGACGAAGTTTTCGTTTCCGCCTTTGGCATCTTGCAGGAAGCCATTGCGGAGCGGGTTTTTCCGGCGGCTTCGGTGGCTGTGACACTTCAGTCGCGACTGATCGCACTGAGAGCCTTCGGCCAGTGCACTTACGAATCGCACTCGCCAGCCGTCACACCGGCTACGCTTTTCGATCTTGGTTCCGTCACTAAAGTAGTCGCGACTACCACCATGGCAATGCGTCTCTACGAGCGCGGCTTGCTCGATCTTGATGCGGCGGTAGGCGGCATCGTGCCCGAATTCATTTCTGACGCCGAAAAAGACCCGCGCCGCCTGGAGGTTACGCTGCGCCAACTGCTCGCACACTCTTCCGGATTCCCCGCGCATGAAAACTTATTTCTGAAGGCCCGCACTTGCGATGAATTACTGCAATCCGTTTTCATTATGCCACTGGTCGCGAATCCAGGAGCCCGCGCCGAATATAGCGACATCGGATTCATTCTGCTCGGCATTGCTCTCGAACGCCTCGCCGATGAGTCCCTCGACGCCTTCTGTCAGCGGGAAATCTTTGCCGCGCTGGGCATGACCAATACAGCGTTCAATCCGCCAAGCAAGCTCCGCACGCAGATTCCTCCGACGGTGGATGATCGAAGCTTCCGGCATCGCATTGTTCAGGGTGAAGTGTTCGACGAAAATGCCAGCGTCCTGGGCGGGGTGGCACCGCACGCCGGGCTTTTTTCCACTGCCGTGGATCTTGCCCAATTCGCTAACGCCATGCTGAATCCCGGCACGCTTTTGCGTCGCGAAACCATAGTCCTCTTCACCCACCGCGAAGCCATGCCGGCAGGCACATCCCGCGCGCTGGGTTGGGATACACCCTCGGCACCCTCGCAGTCGGGAAGATATTTCGGCATGGCATCCTTTGGCCACTTGGGGTACACCGGAACCTCTCTATGGATCGATCCCGACCGGCAACTCTCGATCACTTTACTAACCAACCGCACGTGGCCCGATTGCTCGAATCTTGCGATTAAACACCTTCGCCCCAGATTTCACGATGCGGTCATAGAAGCAATTGAGAACTCCTGATAACAAACGCTATCCGGGTGAGCGTTTGTGTCCGGATGTTTGCGGTCGAAGAAATCTTTGCTTATCAATCTTTGCNNCTTTGCCTATCAATGATCAGCAACGCCGCGCAGAGCGGTTAGAATAACCATTCCGTTGACCTCCGAAAGGCGTGCAAGTTTTGAAATCAATCCGCAAGCCCAAGTTTGCCCTCAACCGGCTCCGCACTGAGCAGTCCAATGACGCCGCGCGCGATCTGGATTGCAAATCCTCGCTCGACATTGCGCGCCTCATCAACGCCGAAGACGCCACCGTCGCCGCCGCCGTCGCTCGGGTTTTACCTCAGATTGCTCGCGCTATTGATTTCGCTGCCGCCGCCCTGAAGCGCGGCGGGCGACTCATCTACGTGGGAGCCGGCACCAGCGGCCGCATTGCCGCTCTTGATGCGGCGGAGTGTTCGCCCACGTTTAACATCGATCGCGTCCAGTTCATCATCGCCGGGGGCCTCAAGGCCTTAGCTTCCGACTCGGAGGTCAGCGAGGATGACTCCAGGCAAGGTCGCGACGAGATGGCCCGGCGCAAACCGGGCAAAAACGACGTCGTCATCGGCATCGCATCGAGTGGGCGCACTCCATTCACCCTCGCCGCCCTTGAACTCGCGCGCCACCGCGGCGCTCGTACGATCGCGGTCACCTGCAACCGCAATTCGCCACTGGAACGTGCCGCTCACTTCGCCATCGTCACTGAGGTCGGCCCGGAAATTCTGACGGGGTCGTCACGGATGAAAGCTGCCACGGCGCACAAGATGGTGCTCAACGTGATTTCCACGGGTGCGATGAGCCGACTCGGTTATGTTTACGGCAACCTGATGGTCAATGTCGTGCCCAAGAACGAAAAGTTGAAGCAGCGCGCCATCGGCATTCTGGAAAGCGCCTCCGGTGCCGATGCCGAAGTGGCCCGGAGCGCGCTTGTATCTTCGGGAAGCCGCACGCCCGTGGCCCTCGTGATGCTGGTTTCTGGGGTTACGCGGGCGCGGGCCGTCGCTGCTCTGAAGAAAGCCTCTGGCAATGTCCGGCAAGCGATCGCATTTTCAAAACAAAAGTAATCGCACTTTTTTGTATACCTTGCATCGAGTTTTCGCGGCGCAAACAAAACTCCGATGTTTGACCCTCCGGGCGCACTCAGTTACCTTGGGAGTGCGGTTTCCACTTCGCGCTGCGAGGGTCGCGGCGCGAAGCTTCTTCCCCCTCATGGACAAAAAGCGAATTTTGGCCAGCGCGATAGTGTTCTTAATACTGGCCGTTCTGGTTTACCTGCAGTATCGCCACTGGCAGAGCTTTGACTGGGGAACGTTCTGGGCCCAAACCCACCGCATCAGGAAAATCCACGTCTTACACGCAATCGCATTGATCTACTTCGCATATTTTTTGCGCGCGGTGCGCTGGAAGATTTTTCTGCAGCCCGTGCGTCCGAAAGCGAAGATGGTGGACTTGGTATCCCCGACCGTGATTGGGTTCACCGGCCTGGCATTGCTGGGGCGGGCGGGAGAGTTTATTCGTCCGTATTTAATCGCCCGGCGAACGGATCTTCCCTTCTCTTCCCAGTTAGCGGTCTGGGCGGTGGAGCGCATTTTCGATGTTGGGGCTTTTACCGTACTGATGGTGCTGGCGATTTTTCTGCCCAGCGCTTTGCCCGCGATTCCGCATCCGGAGTATTACTTGCGCTTTCGCGAAGGTGGTTTCCTGCTGATCGGAGTTGTTCTGCTGCTGACGGTAGGTGCGATCGTGATCCGGCGAAGTGGTGACGCCGTGGCGGGATGGGTGGAACAAAGGTTTGGACATCTCTCCGCGAATTTTGGGCATAAAACGGCGCAAAAAATCCGAGAGTTCGGCCGCGGACTCGATACTATTCACGGTCCCTTGTCGCTTCTGATGCTGAGTGTGGTTTCGGTTGGAATGTGGTACATCATCGCGCTGGCGTACCAGGAGGTCACGCACTCTTATGGAGTGGCCGCGCTCGAGATCCCGGTATCGCAACTTTTGATTCTAATGGGAGCGAGCATGCTCGGTTCCATGCTGCAATTGCCAGCGGTGGGCGGCGGTTCGCAAATGGCAACCATTGCGGCGTTGTCCAGCGTTTTCGACGTGCCTCCAGAGATGGCGGCGAGCTGTGGGATTTTGTTGTGGCTGGTGACGTTTGCAGCGGTTGTCCCGTTAGGGCTGGTATTGGCGCATCACGAGAGATTGTCGCTGAGGAAGTTATCCGAGGAAAGCCATCACGCGGAAGAAGCGGAGATCAGCGGGCCGCCCGTGTAACCATAACGGCGTGTCCATTAGGTAAGTACCGGCTGCGAGTGCGGCCGACGCTCCCCTGTTACAATTTCTGTATTAAATCCTGAAAAACCTGATTTGGCCGGGCAGTTTCGTTTTCGACCACCATAGCGCCATGAAATGTCCCTTTTGCGGATTTGCCAACGATAAAGTCGTGGACTCGCGTGAGAGCAAAGAGGCGGAATCGATCCGCCGCAGGCGCGAGTGCCTGAAATGCGGCAAACGCTTCACCACTTACGAGCGCATCGACGAGATCCCTTACATGGTGGTGAAGAAAGACGGCCGCCGCGAGAAGTTTGATCGCCAAAAAGTTCTGAACGGATTACTGCGGGCTTGCGAGAAGCGGCCGGTTCCCATCAGCAAACTGGAACAGATTGTGAATGAGGCGGAGTCGTTCGTTATCGAGTCTCAGGAGCGCGAGCGCAAAACCAGCGAGTTGGGCGAACTGATTATGAATCGCTTGCGACGCTACGACAAAGTGGCGTATGTGCGGTTTGCCTCGGTTTATCTGGATTTTAAGGATGTGAAAGAGTTCATGAATGAGCTGCGGGATTTGGTGAAAGCCAAAGAGATCGACGCCCGCGCGAAACCGGCGGCCAAGATCTAGAGGCGGGTTGTTAGGGAGTATCTAAATGGCGCATAAAGTAACGTTAATCCCGGGCGATGGAATCGGGCCGGAAGTAACGCAGGCGACGGTACGCATTCTGGAAGCGACGGGTGTGAAGTTTGAGTGGGAGTCGTTCCAGGTGGGCTCCGATGCGTTCGAGAAGTA
>PKVZ01000020.1 GCA_003131635.1 Acidobacteriaceae bacterium | reverse complement strand
GGCCGCAGCGCGCGACTAGCGGTCCGAGCACAAGCGTCGAGGAGCGCATGGTCTTGACGAGTTCGTACGACGCTTCCGGCATGGTGAGATTTTTGCAGTGGATGGTGGTGCGGTGCTGGGCGCGTCCGTAGCCGAGTTCAACCTCGGCGCCCATGGCGGCAAGCAGGTTGCGCGTAGTCTGAATGTCGCGCACCTGCGGGATGTTTTCCAGGATGACCGGCTCGTCAGTGAGCAACGCCGCGGCCATACACGGCAAAGCCGCATTTTTCGCGCCGCTCACGCGCACCGTGCCCAGCAGCGGCTCGCCACCCCGGATGATGAGTTTATCCATGAGTCAACACTTCCTGCTGAAAAACTATTCTAGCGGGGAAGTGGGTTGAGGGAGGGTAATCGGGAGGGCACGGCCTTGTGGATTGGCCTCAGGGATCTCTGTTTTCCACGGACCGCGCAGCTCCATCCCTCTCAGACGGCATGTCGTTCGCCGTGAAATCAGTGCCAAAGACCCCTCAACCGTCAAATGAGGCCCTTCAGGTCTGCCGCAAGTGATCAATATGGAACAGTTACTCGCGCGGCATGGCCTCAATATAGAGCTCGGATCGATCCCCACTGATTAATGGACGGATCGGCCACCTCCGCTGACCTGCAGGCTCATGAAAAGAGGATCAAACTTAATGACCAGATTCGAAATCTCACCCAAACTACCGATGTTTATGGCGATACTATTCGCCGCGTTGCTGGCAACCAGCGGAATCGCGAGGGCCTTCGCCGCCGCTGCTCCCGGCGCTGCTGCAGAACCCACGGTGATTTCCTCAAGCCCCAGCAACTGGGCCACGAACGTACCCACCAGCTTAAACGACAGTGATAACACGCTGTCCGGCACCATCGTGACCGCAACCTTCGGCCAGCCCATGGACCCGGCTACGCTTAACTCGTCCGCGGAAAATTTGTCCACCTTCACCCTCAGGGAAACAGCCGGAAGCAACGTACCCGGTACGGTCGTTATGAGTGAGGCCAACACGGTAGCCACGTTTACGCCAACTTCGTCCGCCCTCAGCCCGAACACCAGCTATACCGCCACGGTTACGACGGCGGCGAAGAACGCGGACGGACTTGCCATGGCCCATGCCATTACCTGGAAATTCACCACCAACGCAATCCCGCTTACCGGACAATCGCCGGTACCGCTGGGAAAAGCAGGTATTTTCGCAATTCTCACCAAAACAGGAATCACCGACGTTTTTGCATCCTCGATCACCGGCGACATCGGAGCCAGCCCCATCACCGGAGCCGCTATCCATGTGACGTGTGCGGAAATGGTGACCGGCACAATTTACACCGTGAATGCGGCCGGCCCCCTTCCCTGCAGGGTCACTGACCCCACCTTGCTTACAACGGCTGTGGCCAACATGCAAACCGCCTACACCAACGCCGCCGGACGCACCAATCCCAATTTTACAAACCTGGGAGCCGGACACATTGGCGGTCTCACCCTCGCTCCCGGCCTCTACAAATGGACTACCGGCGTTTCCATCTCGTCGAATGTCACAATCTCCGGCAGCGCAACCGACGTCTGGATATTCCAGATAGCGGGAAAGCTTACTCAGGCCAGCGCCACGAAAATGATCCTCGCAGGCGGCGCACTACCCCAGCACATCTTCTGGCAGACTGCCGGCAGTGTCGTGATTGGAACGACCGCGCAAGCTGAGGGAGTAATACTCGGTAAAACCCTGATCGCCCTGAAGACAGGCGCATCGGCCAACGGCAGACTGTTAGCACAAACTGCGGTCACTCTTGAACAGAATGCGGTGACCGCNNTCCCGACGAAGAGCCTATGCAACTCGCCTCAATCTCCCTGATCGACGCCCTTTCTAACGAATGTCATTCCGAACCGAGCGCCAAGCTCGGTGAGGAACCTGCTTATCAGCCGCAATATCAGCCATTTCCCTGCTAGAATCAATCCCGCGACCGATGCGGTCCCCCACCGCGTATCTGTCCGGTCGAGAGGCAGCCCGCAATCGATTCGCAGGAGCGCTCCCATGAAACTCGCAGGCCAGTTTTTCGTCATCACATTATTCTGCTTTTCGACCATACACATCGCAGCTTCAGACGCCAAAGCGACCAAAGATTTATCCACCCTCCCAGCCGCAGCGCAATCAACCATCTCCGCCGCCCTCGGACGCGACCTGCCTGACTATCACGTGCGCACCACCAGCCACGGCCTCGAAGCCTCCAACTCCCACGGGGCGTTGACCACGCACTTCACCGCCACAGGCGTGCAAGTCACCAGCGGCACCCTCCGCTGGGCAATGACCCTGCGCGGTTACGGATACGGCGACGCCATCGAACCCGTAGCGAAAGCGTCTCCGCAAGCAAATCAGAATCGCGTGGAATACCGCCGCGGCCCGTTGACCGAATGGTACGAAAACGGCCCTGTCGGCCTGGAGCAAGGCTTCACGCTCACCGAGCCGCCAGGCGAACGCAACGGCAAACCGTTGACGATCGAGATCGAGGTGCTAGGCAATCTCCACGCTCAACAAGGCGCCGATGGCAAGGGTTTACACCTGCTGGATTCCAACGGCGTCGAACGACTGCAGTACGCCAACCTTAGCGTTCAGGATGCCTCGGGGAACGATTTGCAAGCGTCGCTCGAGGTGAATGGCAAAAGGCTCTTCTTTAGGATCAACGACGATGGTGCGGTCTACCCTCTGCAAATCGACCCCTTGATTCAGTTGGCGGAACTGACGGCATCGAACGGCACAAAAGGAAACTTGTTTGGATCATCCGTTGCCATGAGTGGCAATACGGTAGTGATAGGAGCGCCTGAGGCCAAGGACGGCGGCAACAATCTTGTAGGGGCGGCCTACGTGTTCGTCAAGCCCGCCAATGGCTGGGCGAACATGACTCAAACGGCAAAACTCACATGCGCGAACGCAGGGACCTACGTTCCTTGTGGCTCCCCTGTGGCCATCAGCGGCGACACTATTGTCACCAGCGGCTATGACCCGACGATTTCGCAGTATGTCACATTGGTATTCGTCGAGCCGAGCGGTGGCTGGAGAAACATGACGCAGACTGCGGAGCTCACCGGTTCGGACGGAGGCACGATGGAAGAAGGAATCAACTCCGTCGCAATCAGCGGAGACACGATCCTGGCAGGAGACCCGATTTCCAGCGTCTTAGGTTTTGAGGAGGGGGAAGTCTACCTATATGTGAAACCCGCGGGCGGCTGGAGCAACATGACCCAGACCGCGATCTTATCCCCTTCGGATGGGCAAAAAGACTGGCTCTTCGGTTGGTCGGTCGCGCTTGACGGTGAGGTAGCAGTTATCGGAGCCCCCGAGGCAAATATCGACATCGGTGCCGCTTACGTCTTTGTGGAACCGGCAGGGGGCTGGGTCAATATGACACAAACTGCGGAACTCACAGCTTCCGACGGAGCATTCGACGACCTGGTTGGATTATCGGTGGCCATCAGCGGTGCGACTGTCGTGGTGGGCGCACCCGATGAGACGGTCGGATCCAATTCACTGCAAGGTGCCGCTTACGTTTTTGTAGAGCCGACCGGTGGTTGGCAAGATACAACTGAGACAGCTAAGTTGACCCTTTCGAGCGGCGGAAAAGGAAACAATTTTGGCTACTCCGTCTCGGCGAGTGGAAACACAATTCTTGTCGGGGCTCCGAACATTAAATACGGCTCAAACGTGGCGCAAGGGGCGGCATACATATTCAATAAGCCAGCTTCAGGCTGGGCCACTACCGGTCAACCCGCTGAGAAGTTCAGCGCTGGCGCGCAAGGTAGCAGCTTCGGCGGGTCCCTGGTGCTAGCAGGGGCAACCTCCGTAGTCGGGGCACCCACAGGTCTCTCGGGCGGTCAGAAGAGCGTAGGCGCGGCCTATGTTTTCGGCCCGTAACAAAACGCACCTCGGCCGTGAGGGGAAAGTCTACCCAAGCGCAGACCTGGTTGGTCCATATACCGTGTTCAACATTAAAGGCAACACCTACCGTTTGATCGTGAAGATCGAATACCGCTGGCAGATAATTTTCGTCAAACATCTGCTGACTCATGCGGAATACGACAGGAAGGAGTGGACGAAATGACATCCCCCGCAGGCGCTTACGGAGCGCTTCTCTCTCGCGAAAAACCAGAGGTGATCGGCGGGGAGCAGCAGAACCGCCTCTATATCGAGCGGCTGGAAAAGCTCACCGCGAAAAAGTCGGTCACACCGGCCGAAAAGAAGCTGGTGGCTTTGCTCACCGTATTGATCGAGGAATATGAAGCGAAGCACGATCCCGTGCCGGATGCCGAACCTGCTTCGATCATTCGCCATTTGATGGAAGCACATAACCTCCGGCAAAAGGACCTGCTTGATGTCTTCGGCACCGAAAGCATCGCCTCCGAGGTGCTGCGCGGCAAGCGTGAACTGACCAAACACCACATTCGCCGGCTGAGCAAGAAATTTAACGTATCGCCAGCCGTGTTCTTCTAGCCACCCCGATAGCAATTCTGCGAATAAAAAAGGCCACGACTCGTGTCGTGGCCTTTGTTGTTTTATCCGTGTGAATCCGTGCAAATCCGTGGCGAAGAAGTTAG
>PKVZ01000292.1:20153-20743 GCA_003131635.1 Acidobacteriaceae bacterium | reverse complement strand
ATCAGCAATTAGCAATAAAAGTCTGCGATGCTCTCGACCACCCGACGCTGCTCTTCTTCGGTGAGTTCAGGAAACATGGGTAGCGCCAGCACCTCTTTCGCTGCGCGCTCGGCTTCCGGAAAGTCGCCCTCCAGGTAGCCGAGATAAACGAAACAGGGCTGCAAGTGCAGCGGGATAGGATAATAAATTTCAGTCCCAATCTTGCGTGCCGTGAGAAACTCTCGCAGTTCGTCGCGCCGGTAGGCACGCACGACATACTGATGGAAAACGTGGTGTGCCTGCGGGGAAGTCTGTGGCAGTTGAATGGGCGCTGGGCTTTCAGTTCGCTCGGCTGCGGTCGTTTTCTCCGCTGCGGTCAACCCGGCGCCGGCGAAGAGTTGATGGTAAGTCGCGGCGCGCTGGCGGCGGGCGTCGTTCCATTCTTCGACGTACTTTAGCTTCACGCGCAGGATAGCGGCCTGGATGGCGTCAAGGCGGCTGTTCCAGCCGAACTCTTCGTGAACGTAGCGGCGCGGGCTGCCGTGGTTGCGCAAGCGGCGCATGTGGGCCGCCATCTCCGCGTTGTTGGTCGTGACCAAACCGGCGTCGCC
>PKVZ01000292.1:4343-20021 GCA_003131635.1 Acidobacteriaceae bacterium | reverse complement strand
GAGGCGAAAAAGCTGAATGGTGTGGTGAGAACCTGATCCCCGGGCTGCACTCCAGCGGCAGCGAGAGCCAGCCACAAGGCGTCTGTACCGGAGGCGCAGCCGACGGCGTCGGGTGCGCCACAGAACTCCGCCAGTTCGCGTTCGAGCCCTTCGACCTCTGCCCCTAGGATGTAATGCTGCGATGCACAAACGCGCTCAATCGCGGCAAGCACCTCCGAGCCAATCTGCAAATATTGGCGGTGCAGGTCGAGCATGGGGACAACGTCGACCAGGTTCGCCTCCGGCGCGGGCGGACTGCCCGGGCAGGGCGACGACGAATCGCGCTTGGTGAAAGACGGGGTCACAGAAAGGGGGATTGTACCAGCAACCCACTCCCTCCCGGCTGAGAATAAGTTTTGCTTCGCGAGCCGACCGAGGCGATGTAAGTGGGTTCGAAAAGGTTGCACCCAATACCAAAAGTAATAGATTTAATGGTCCGGCAATCCAATTTTTGGGGAGTTCCTTAACCGCGAAACATAACAAAACATTGAAAACAAAGGGTGTTTCATTTTTTCCTGTTTTGGAGTACGAGTTGCACTAATGGTGGGAACCTGGGGCGTGCTGGGCGTGGATCATATACAGTGCGCTGAAACACTTGAGGCCTACAGGCGGGCCGTTGAGGTTAGCTTCCTGTTTTTCTTTGTCAGTCGGTAATATTCAATCTCTCCGTCAGGAGGAAGGTAATGCACACGCGTAACCTGAGTCTCGGTGTAGTTCTCCTTTTTGTGTTTTGTGTGGCCGGTGCTCTACCAGTATGGGCACAATCAACGTCGACCGGTACGGTTGCCGGTACGGTTACTGACCAGTCGGGTGCAGTAGTGCCAGACGCTACGGTTACGCTGACCGATATCACGACCAATGGTGCGCGAGCCACTAACACCAATAAAGAAGGGCGCTACCTTTACGTGGACGTAAACCCTGGCGTCTACAACGTCACAATCACTAAGAAGGGATTCGCAACCACCAGGGCTGGGAACCAGGAGGTACAGGTCGGAGCCAGTCTGACGCTCAATTTATCCCTGCAGGTTGGCGCCGCCAGCGTGGTACTGGAGGTGCAAGCCACGGGCACTGAGCTGCAGACCATGAATGCCACCGTGGGCAACACGGTTACGGCGATCGCCATCGACAACCTGCCGAGTATCGGACGCGACGTCAACACCTTCATCGAGTTGCAACCGGGCGTAAGTGCCGGTGGCGACGTTGCCGGCGCGGTGAATGACCAAAGCTATTTCTCGCTGGATGGCGGCAATAACAGCAACGATATGGATGGCAGCGGCGGCGTATACACCTCGGTGCAAACCAGTCTTGTGATCGGCGACCCAACCGGGGGAATGTCGACCCAGACGTTTACTTATTCCGCCCCGTCGGGCGTAATGCCCACTCCAGCGGACAGCGTCGAGGAGTTCAAGGTGAACACTGCTGGCCAGACTGCCGATTTCAACAGTTCCGCCGGCGCCGAAATCAAAGTGGTCACCAAACGCGGCACCAGCAGATTCCACGGCACCGCCTACGAGTATTACAAAGACAATAACTGGTCCTCGAATTCCTGGCAGAATAACCAAAACAATTGGGAAGGGGTAGCCCAATGCGGCGCTCCTGACTGCGGACACATCGGGCTCCCTTCCTACCATTACAGCCGGTTTGGCGGCGCCATCGGAGGGCCGCTCACTCCGAAAGAGATTCTTGGCGGCAAGAGCTTCTTCTTTTTCAACTATGAGGGCTTCCGGTATCCAAGCGCTCAGACCATCACCAGAAACGTCCCCTCGCCGGCCCTGCGGTTGGGGCTGCTAACAGACTCGTCCACCGGTCTGATCGACTACAACCTGAACAATGCTCCGGTGACGTACAATGGCCAGACTTACGCGGCGAATTACGGCTGCGCCGGTGCTCCGGGCGGACTCTGTGACCCGCTTGGCGTCGGTCTCAACCCTCTGGTCTCGCAGATATGGAACAAGTATGAGCCCCAGTCAAACGCCACTTGCAGCCAGAGCCTGTGCGACTCAGCTAATGTCTTAGGATTTGCGGGCACCCTTAATACGCCTATCTCCAGCAACTTCGACGTGGCGCGCATCGACCACGATTTCGGTTCCAAGAACCATTTCATGGCCAGCTATCGCTATTACAAAATCAACGTTGCCGGGACCGAGCAGGTCGACATTGGCGGCTTTTTCCCCGGCGATAAGCTAGGCACGCCGGCCTCTATATCGAGCGATCCGGTTCAAGACTGGTACCTGGTGGCGGGTCTGACCACCAACGTCTCGAGCAATACGACCAACGACCTTCACTACAGCTGGCTGCGGAACTGGTGGGCCTGGACCCGTACCGGAGCTCCGCCGCAGATCGCTGGGCTGGGTGGCGCGCTCGAATTGGATAGCGGCCAGTCGGCGACCCAGGACCTGGGCCCGTTCAACGTGAACAATCAGCAAATCCGCCGGCGTTTCTGGGATGGGCACGATCAGATGCTTCGCGACGACATTTCCACGCTGAAAGGCAACCACCTGTTCCAGTTTGGCGGTACCTATCAGCACAACTGGGATTACCATCAACGTAACGACAGTGGTGGCACCATCAACGCCTTCCCCGTGTATTCTCTAGGCAACGGACTTAGCGGATCGGGAGTGGGCTCCGGCGATTATCCTTGCGCAACGACTGCTACCGTCTCCGTGAAATCGACGGCGTGCGATTCCCTTTACGCGAACGTGCTGGGGGCCGTTTCCATCGCTTCGCAGATGTTCTCGCGTAGTGGCGCGAGTCTGACTTTGGATCCTCCTCTATCGAATGCCTTCGACAAGAGCACCATTCCTTACTACAACGTTTACTTCAGCGACACCTGGCACATGAAGCCAAGTTTCACACTCACTTACGGCTTGGGCTGGGCGCTGGAGATGCCGCCGGTTGAGGAGAACGGAAAGCAGACAGTGCTGGTAGATGCGGCAAATCAGCCGGTTACCACGCTGGGCTACCTGGCCAATGTCAAGAACGCGGCGCTGCAAGGCAATGTATATAATCCCGAACTCGGGTTTGCCCTGGTGGGCAATACCTCGAATGGACTGAAGTACCCTTATAACCCGTTCTACGGCGGATTCAGTCCGCGCGTGGCTGTCGCGTGGAATCCGAAGTTCGACAGCGATTCGTTGAGCGGCAAAATCTTCGGGCACGATAGCACGGTAGTCCGGGGCGGTTATGGCCGGCAATACGGTCGCACCAACGGCGTGGTGCAGGTGCTGGTGCCGTTGCTGGGACTCGGCCTCGAACAGCCCGTGGCGTGCAACTCGAACCTCGTCACCGCCTCGGCCTGGGGCTGCGGAGCCTCGCATGCTGGCACCTATGGAGCCGGCCCGGACCAAGCCTTTCGCGTAGGGTCAGCGGTTTCTTCTGCGGGAGGCCCGACCGTTCCGCTGATCTCGACTGTGAGTACAACGCTGCCCCAGCCGGCTTATCCTGGGTTTAACAACAGCTTCTCCTCGGATCCCGAGGGTTTGGATCCGAATTTCCGGGCTAACGCAATTGACTCGTTCGATTTCACCATCCAGCGCCAGATGAGCCGCAGGCTGACTCTGGAAGTTGGGTACATTGGGCGCAGAATTACCCACGAGTACCAGCCCGTCGAACTTAACCCTGTTCCCTACATGATGACGCTGGGTGGGCAGCAGTTTAAGCAAGCCTACGCCAATGTGGTGCTGCAATACTGCAATGGCCTCGCCGGCCTCGCCGGCGGCGGATGCGGAGGATCGGCCGGGCCCAATGCAGGCGCCGTCACTGCGCAGCCTTTCTTTGAAACGGCGCTCAAGGGAACGGGCTATTGCACAGGGTTCACAAACTGCACTCAGGCTGTGGTAGCAAATGAGGGCGCCAGCGGTACCGGCAACCTTACCAATGCTCAAGTCTGGGGCCTCTGGAGTGATTTGGACAGCGGAAACGTGGGCTGCCCGGTGGGCGGATGTACTGTAGTCAACGGCAATGTTGGCGCCTTTAACTTCCCGCGCAGTCTGCAGAGCACTCCGATTCCCGGCACCTGCAACGCCACAAGCACAAACGGCTGCTCCGGCGCGTACACCGATGGGGCCTATCTGAACGCCAGCATTGGCTACGGCAACTACAACGCCGGCTTCGTCTCCGTCAAGATGGCCGATTGGCGCGGATTGACGATGCAGTCCAACTTCACTTGGTCGAAGGCTCTGGGTTTGGGAGCGCAGGCGCAATCTTCGAGCGTACTTACTGCCCTCGATCCCTTCAACCTTCAAGAACAGTATGGGAGACAGGCTTGGGACCGCAAAATCATCTATAACGCGTTCCTTGTCTACCAGCCTCCTTTCTTCAAGGGACAGTCTGGATTCCTGGGACGAGCATTGGGTGGCTGGACGTTCGCAACAATATTCGCTGCCGGGTCCGGCGTTCCGACGCAGGTCGGTACGACCTTTGGCGACTACCAAGCCTTCGGTGCATGCGATGGCGTCGGTTGCGGTGACTATGACATGGAGAACGCCGTACCCATTGGCCCCGTTCCTCACGTGCATGCCTACAACTGCACCAACAACCCAGCCTGCGGAAATCAAACCAACGGCTACCCCGTGAATTATTTTCCGAACGGGGTGAACCAAGCTATGAACTGGCGTAACCCAATTCTGGGGATAGACGGCCGGGACGGCGGCGCTGGAATTCTCGGTGGGCTGGCGTACTGGAATATGGACTTCAGCATCAAGAAGAGTATTCGGGTGGCGGAGGGCATTAACTTGGAATTCCAGGGCGTCTTCGCCAACGTTCTCAACCACAATCAGTGGACCGATAACTACCTCGGTCTCTACAACACGGGCGGCTTTGGTGCTCTCGGAGCCCTTGGCGAGGGAGAGCCGAGAAACATCGAGCTAGGCCTGCGCCTTCGCTTCTGACCATCAAGTTCTAGAAGGATGCGGATGGTCTATGCCTTATCAGGAGGCTCGAAAGAGCCTCCTGATTTTTTTTGAACTGATTTTTTCCCGCAGGCCACTTCCCGANNACTTCCCGACCTTACTTACCGAACATGGGATAGTGACTGGCCGCGCCCATGAAGAACAGCATGGGGATTGACAGAAACGCATTGGCCCGGGAACACAGGAAAGATTGCCGAGCCATGGCCTTCGCTTTGTCCGGCATGGGGGTGCCGTTGGTGGCATTGTCGCGGGTCCATTGAATGAGGCGCTTTTGGATGCGCCAGATGACTCCCCAGACGTTCAGTAGCATCACCCAGCCGATGCCTCCGCCAATGCCGATCGCTAGCAGCCTGTTACTCTCCCACCCGTGGCTGTTCAAGCTCAAGAACAGCCAGGCTGCGGCCGCGACCACGACGGCATAGACCACGCCAACGAATGCTCCGTTGTCGAAAATTCCCTTGCCGGGGATAAGGCAGACGTAGAGCACTCCCCAGACAATCGTCCAGATCAAAAAGAAGCTTCCCATGACCGCTCCGGCGGAGCCTCCGCCGCTGTGCGCGTCTGCGCCCACGATGTTTCCCCAGTAGGCCAAGCCGGCCAGTACGGTCAGCGCCGCGGACATGCGGAACCACATCAGGGCGCGCGTCATCAGCGCGGGCATCACTTTGCCCTTGGTTGTGGGATCGAGTTCCTTCATGAACGGGACGTTCACCAGATTGAAGAAGTAGAGCAGTCCGATCCAGGTAATGCCGGCGAGGAAGTGAATCCAGCGGACCAGCATCAGGAAGTTGGTGTTGAAGTCCGGGGGGAAGTGGATTTGGGGTCCAAACAAAGTTGAGAGAGCGGCGCTTGCCATGATGCCTCCTAGGATTTCACCGGGGTCTTCGCTTGACTAGAAAAGAGTCCGGTGCGTGACGCAGGGGCGGAATGCCCACGCCGGGGATTGTACACAAGGTGGGGGTGTCACGGGTTTGTAAACGAGCCGTCGCATTTCCGTCAGGTTTTCCACATCGGTACAAAAACGGTTTTCCGCAAAGTTCACGGTTGAAAAGCGCAACGGGAGGCCGTATGGTACTCGCAGCTACTTGCTGGGCGGCGCGGCTCGGGAAACCGGGCGGCGAGGAGGCAGGTTGTCCCCCCGTGTTCTTTGTGCGGAAGGCCGCGAGGAAACGCTGTTGTTTTGAGCTGGTCCTAAGGCGAATGCCGAAGGAGCAACTGGATAGGTCGCAGTTCAAAAGAACCTAAGGAGATCGGCTATGGAGAGCAGCAAGCCGGCGCAGAACATTCAGGATTCCTTCCTTAACACGGCCCGCAAAGAAAGATTGAGCATCACCATTTACTTGCTCAGTGGGGTGAAGTTGACGGGCCGGATTCGTTCCTTCGACAANNGCCATCTCGACGGTGGTGATGGGCCGGACGATGGCGCACGGCGCACAGGCAGGGCATTCCGACGGGAAGGCAGCGTCCGCAACCGGGGCCGCAGCCCCGGCGGCAACGGCAACGGCTTCGGCGGCCAGCGCTTCCGGTACCGAAGGATAAGGCGTTTTCGGATTGCGCAAGTCCCATCCCAAGAAGACTCGCGAACGTGCGTCCGCAGCCTCGCAACGCGTAGCTCTCGGCGCGCAGCCGGCGGCCGCTGACGATGAGCAGGAGCGCGCGTTCCTGGTTGGCCTCGACGTGCGCACACGCGGCCGCAGCGGAACGAAAGTGACGGCGCAGGCGCAGGCCGCGCGCGATGCGGCGTCGGCTGTATCCGACGAAAAGGTTGGCGTACCGGCGCATGCTTCGGGAAAGCCAGGCACGAACAAGCCGAGAATTCCAGAATTCGACGCCGAAGAGTCTCTGGCGGAACTGCGTACGCTGGCGGAAAGCGCGGGCGCGAAAGTTGTCGGCGAAATTCTGCAGCGCCGCGACCGGCCCGATCCCGCGACTCTAATCGGCGCAGGCAAGCTGGAAGAAATTGCGGGGGCGGCCGCGTCGGTGAATGCCGATCTTCTTCTCTTCGACCACGATCTCACCGCTTCGCAGCAGCGCAACGTAGAAAAGATCGTGAAGCGCCGCGTGATCGACCGTACGCAACTGATCCTCGACATTTTTGCCCGGCACGCGCGCACGCGGGAAGGCCAGTTGCAGGTGGAGTTGGCGCAGCTGCAATACATGCTGCCGCGCTTGGCGGGACGCGGCATCGAGATGTCGCAACTCGGCGGCGGCATCGGCACGCGCGGTCCCGGTGAGACGCAGCTTGAAACCGACCGGCGGAAAATCTACCGGCGCGTCCGCCACGTAGAACAGCAACTGGAAAACGTGCGCCGCATCCGCGCGCAGCAGCGGCAGCGGCGGGAGTCCGCGCCGGTGGCGACTGTTGCGCTTGTAGGTTATACGAATGCTGGGAAGTCGACGCTGTTCAACGCCCTGACGCGGGCGGCGGTGCTGGCTTCTCCGCGCATGTTCGCCACACTCGATCCCACGATTCGTGGAGTCGTTCTGCCCTCCAAGCGCAAGATTCTGATGTCCGACACCGTGGGATTCATTCGCAACCTGCCGCATACGCTGGTCTCCGCATTTCGTGCCACGCTGGAAGAAGTGCAGCGCGCCTCGCTGATTCTGCACGTGTCCGATGCCAGCAGCCGGCTTTCGGCGGAGCAGGACGCGCAGGTGGAGATTGTCCTGAAAGAACTGGAAGCGGAAAAGAAGCCGCGCCTGCGCGTGATGAACAAAGTGGATCTGCTTGATGTGGAAGTGGCCGAGAGCCTGCGCGATGACGCGAAGACAGTCTACGTTTCAGCCGTGGAGGGCAGAGGGCTGGATCATCTGCTGGCGCGCGTCGACGAAATGATCGATGAAGACCGCGTCAGCCGCGTGCATCTGCGTGTCCCGCAAAAAGAAGGCAAAGTACTCGCCATGCTCGAAGCCAGGGCTCGGATTTACTCGCGAGCGTACAAGGATGGAGCGGTGGAGTTGGAGGTGGAGGCGCCGGCGTCGGTGGTGAGGAGGGTTAGGGAGTGGGTGGTGGAAGGCTCGAGGCTGAGAGGTTGATTTACGGCGGTAGTAACCAACTTTGGCCCCCCAAATTTTTCGGTTCAGCGACCTTGGAGGCTTGGTAAATTGTTCTGATGGATCGCTTAGAGGTTTTGTGCACTACGAGGAATTCGCCCGGTGTGACGCCGCAGTACATCATCGGTGTATTCCACGGCGCACGGGACGGAAATCCTGAGAAGAAGTTTCGCGTAGGCGATGATGGCTTGAGGAACTGTCTGGAAGAGTATGGGCTAGATCCTGCAGTCGTGGACGACATCTTTCGCCTGCTGGAGAGCGCTGACACAGCGGAGCGCTGGCTCGACGCTATTCCAGCCTAAGTGTGCGCGTGGATCGGGCTTGGCGCGGACTGTTATTTCGTCGTAGCCGGATTCCGCAGGTCTCGCTTCAATTGTTTGACGAGATTGTGCGCAAGGTCCTTCACACTGTCTTTATCCCCTGAAGTCGCTGACCAGATTACATCGCCGTTTGGCCCGATCATCTTTATGCTGGCCGAGCCCGTGTTGCGAAAACCGCCGAGCGCCACTGTTCCCTTCATGACGCAAACAGCCCTGCTCGCTTCCGTCGTGACGCTGAGCGTGAGGTTTTGGGCCATAATTTCGGTTGTTATGTACTCGCCGAAGTTTTCCTGCATGGAATCGATGAAGATCGCCTTGCCGTCGCATTGGGACAAGTTCCCGGCGCCTTTTGTGCTGGCCGAGGCTGCACAAATCACTGCTAGTACGAGCAGGCTTGAAGTCCAATTTTTCATTTCGGCGGCTCCTAATCGTAAGGCTAGTTCGACCTGAGCAGAAGCTAGCGCCGGTCACGCAAGATCGTAACCGAAAGAGGCTCACCCTTGATCCTTATGGGGTGGAAGTCGTTCGCGGGCGGTTTTGGATCCACATGCTTCCCATTCGATACGGAAGGCCTGTGTTCCGTGGCGCCATCGGGCCCCGGCTCCGGACCCTCATGTTCCTGCTTCATCGCGCACTCCTCGCTAACGACGATCGACCAACGACTATCGACCGCAATTTAAATGGGCCGGCAACCAAGAAGCGGTGACATTCCTTGGCTATCGGCCCATTCGATCCTGAATTGGATCGGAGGTGATACTTCTATGCTAATCCTCCTGCTCGGGAAGTCAAGCATTAGTTGCAGATTCTTGCATGGCATGGGCATGTATGGGCATACAGTGGATTTCGCCCGTTTTAGTGCCTTATTTTTCCAACCCGAATCGCCGGAAAATCGTACCCACTGCGTTGACATAAACTCCCTCGGACGTTAGACTTAACAGTTTTCATAGCCCTCATTTTACTGTACAGCCGTAAGCAATGGATCAGACGCTACGACAACTAGGCGAATTACTGCTCGGAGCCGTTCCGACGGTAATCCTGCTGGCACTGCTTTACGTTCTCTACACCACCATCGTTCACAGGCCTCTGCGGCGCGTGCTCGACGAGCGGCGTAGCAAGACGGAGGGCGCTGTGGAAAAGTCGCGGGCTGATATTGCCGCGGCCGATGCGCGCACGTCCGAATACGAACAGCGGCTGCGCGAGGCCCGTGCAACGGTATTCCGGGCGCAGGAGGCTCGCCGCAAAGCGGCACTCGATGCGCGAGCAGCGGCGATGGCCGAAGCTCGCAGCAAGGCTCAGACACAAGTAAAGGCAGCCAAGGCCGACATTGAGAAAGATCGCGAAGCCGCGCAAGGAGGTCTGCAGGCTGAGGTGCAGGCGCTGGCGGAAGAAATCATGCGACGCGTGTTGGAGCCAGCCGGAGCAGGACGTTAATGGTTTCGAAGATGAATTCCGTTGAAAAAATCGCGCGAGGGAGTTTGCTGGCCCTGCTCGTGATGAGTTTTGCAATGGCGGCAGGACCGGTGCGAGCTCAGGAGCAGCCTGCGGCGCCACCCAAGCAACGGCAATCGAATGATTCTGGCAAGCAGCCTGGCTTTGGGCAGCAACTTGCGCGCGAGACCAGGGAGGCCGCCGGAGAAGACAAAGAAGATGCCGAGAAGGGCGAATTTATGCGGTCGCCCTCGGTCCGGGCCATCGCGAAAAAACTTGGGATCAGCGTCGAGACTGCTTCGCTGCTTTCCTTCTTGTTCAATTTCGCCGTCATCGCGGGAATCATTATCTGGGCAACTCGCAAATATTTGCCGGGCGCATTCAGTGCGCGCACCGCGGCTATTCAGAAAGCGATGCAGGAAGCGCAGAAGGCCAGCGAGGAAGCGCGGCGAAAACTGGCCGAGATTGAATCGCGCCTGATGAAGCTCGACGTCGAAATCGGGATGATGCGCGACGCCGCGGAAAAAGAAGCTGCGGCAGAGGAATCGCGCATCCAGGTTGCAGCTCAGGACGATGCGCGCAAGATGTTGGAATCGGCGACGCAGGAAATTGCGGCTGCAGCCAAAGCGGCGCGGCGCGAACTCACGGCTTACGCGGCGGATCTGGCGGTCGGACTGGCGCAGAAACAGATTCACGTTGACGCAGCCACCGATCGCTCTCTGGTGCGGAATTTTGCCGGACAGCTAGGCGTTTCGTCCGGCAGTTCAGCCGATGCACCGGGAAAGGGCAGGAGTTAGACGATGGCTTCGGTCGCCAACACGTATGCCCGGGCCTTCGCGGACGTAGTGCTCGGCGCGCACCTTGACGTGAATCGCGCCATCACAGAGCTGCGAACCATTGCAGGCTTGCTGAACGAGAGTTCCGAGCTGCGGCGAGTGTGGGAGAATCCTGCGGTCCCCGCCGATCAGAAACGCCGCGTGCTGGACGCGATCGCTGCACGAGACGGCATTTCAAAACAGGTGCGGAACCTGATTGCCGTCCTGATCGATCATCGTCGCATACATTTTCTGGAGCCGGTCATTCGTCAACTGGAGAAAGAACTCGACGCCAGGCTGGGCTTCGCCGAAGCCGATATCATCAGCGCCCGCGAACTAGGAGATGCGGAAAAACGCGAATTCGAATCGCAGGTCGAAAAGTTGACGGGCAAGAAAGTCCGTGCGCATTACGGCCAGGATGCATCGCTTCTGGGAGGCGCGGTGGTTCGCCTCGGCAGCACAATTTACGACGGTTCAGTAAAAGGGCAGTTGGAGAGGATGCGGGAACAGATAAGCAATTAGCAGTTGGCAGTTAGCATTTATGCACATACGCCGGGTGGCCTGAGCATTAATTGCTAACTGCCAATCGCTAACGGCAGCGGGCTGAAGGCTAAGAGCAATCTATGGCACAGATCAAAGCAGACGAAATTACCAAACTGATCCGCGAGCAGATCGAGAACTACGAATCGAAGATCTCCGTGGACGAGACCGGCACGGTCATCACGCTGGGCGATGGCATCGCCCGGGTTTACGGGCTGGACAAAGTCATGGCTGGCGAACTTCTTTCCTTTCCGCACGACGTGGCCGGAATCGCCATGAACCTGGAAGAAGACCAGGTGGGCGTGGTGCTGCTCGGCGAGTATACCGAGATTAAAGAAGGCGATGAAGTGAAGCGCACCGGTCGCATTATGAGCGTGCCCGTGGGCGATGCGATGATCGGCCGGGTTGTAGATTCTCTTGGTCGTCCCATCGACGACAAGGGTCCGATCACCAGCGATCAGTTCATCGCGCTGGAGCGTCTGGCGCCGGGCGTCATCGATCGGCAGCCGGTGCGCGAGCCGATGGCTACGGGACTGAAAGCCATCGACAGCATGATTCCGATTGGCCGCGGTCAGCGCGAGTTGATCATCGGCGATCGCCAGACGGGAAAAACCGCGGTCGCTCTTGACACCATCATCAACAGCAAGGGCAATGACCTCATCTGCATCTATAACGCGATTGGTCAGAAACGCTCGTCGATTGCGCAGGTCGTCAAGATTCTCGAAGATGCCGGCGCCATGGAATACACCATCGTCGTTGCGGCTTCGGCATCTGAACCCGCACCCATGCAGTACATTTCGCCGTATGCGGCAACCGCTCTCGGCGAGTATTTCCGCGACAGCAAGCGGCACGCGCTGGTGATCTACGACGATCTTTCGAAGCACGCCGCCTCGTACCGCGAAATCTCCTTGCTCCTGCGGCGGCCGCCGGGACGCGAGGCTTATCCAGGCGACGTGTTCTATCTACATTCGCGGCTGCTTGAGCGCTCCGCCAAATTGAGCGACAAGAACGGCGGCGGATCGCTGACTGCCCTGCCCATCATTGAAACGCAAGCCGGCGACGTTTCCGCATACATTCCGACCAATGTAATTTCGATCACCGACGGCCAGATATATCTGGAAACCGATCTGTTTAATCAGGGCGTACGTCCGGCAGTGAACGTAGGTCTCTCGGTGAGCCGCGTAGGCGGCAGCGCGCAGATCAAGGCCATGCGCCAGGTTGCGGGAACGCTGAAACTGGAACTGGCGCAATACCGCGAACTGGCGGCGTTCGCGCAGTTTGGCAGCGATCTCGACAAAGCCACGCAAGCACAACTCAACCGCGGGCAGCGTTTAGTCGAACTGCTGAAGCAGAACCAGTTCTCGCCCCTGCCGTTCTCTAAGCAGATCTTGATTATTTTCGCGGGCACGGGCGGTTTCCTCGACGACCTTCCGGTGAATCAGGTCCGCGACTTTGAGAAAGAACTCTACAAGTACGTGGACGCAACCAACGCAGGCTTGCTGCGTACGATCATGGAGAAGAAGATTCTCGATGATTCGTTAAAGGCGCAGTTGACCGACGTAATCAAACAGGCAAAGCAGCAGTTTGTGGAGTCGCGGGAAGCGGTAGCGAAGTAGCAGCGAGTACCTAGTACCGAGTACCTAGCGAAGATCTTACTAGGTACTCGGTACTAGGTACTCGCAACTCGCACAATGGCAAACATTCTCGATATTCGTCGCCGTATCCGCAGCGTGGTGAACACGCGGCAGATCACCAAGGCCATGAAAGTGGTCTCGGCCGCCAAGCTGCGCCGGGCGCAGGATCGCACTCTGGCGGCGCGTCCTTATGCGCGGATGTTAACGAATGTGCTGAAGTCGCTGGTGACGCGCGCGGAGATTTACGATCCAGAAACCGGCGAGCCGAAGCATCCTTTGCTGGCGCAACGAGCCGAGAACAATATTCTGCTGATCGTTGTCACTGGCGACAAGGGACTGGCAGGGGCGTTCAGCGCCAACGTCACTAAGGCGGCCAGCCGGTTTATCGAGTCCAAGGCAGGGAAGAATATCGACATTGAGGCGATTGGCCGTAAGGGGCGCGATTTTTTCCGGAGGCGCTATCCTTCCGCATCCGTGCAAACGCCCAGCCTGGCCGAGACTGAAGAATCGATGGAAGCTCGAGCTGAGACCGGAGCGCGCGCCGGGGCCATACAAATTGTTGGAGAGCACGTTGGCGTCCTCGGTAAGCTGGAGTTCGCGCAGGCGCGGGCGTTGGCGGAGAGTGTAATTGAGCGCTACGAGCGCGAGGAGATTGACTCCGTTTATCTGGTCTTCAACGAGTTCAAATCCGTGATCGCGCAGCGGCTTATCGTGGAACAGATTCTTCCCATCGAGCAAATTGGCGAGCAGACGGTGCGCCTCGCCGAGGAGATGACGGAAGAAGAAAAGAAAAAAGCCAAGGAAGCGGCGATTAGCGCGGGCGTCGGTATGCGCGGAGAGAGTCCTGCTGAAAAGGTGGCGGAACAATTCGGCACCGCACAAGTGGATTACATCTACGAGCAGTCGCCCGAAGAGTTATTCCGGTCGTTGCTGCCGAAATATGTTGCTATCCAGGTTTTCCGGGCTCTGCTGGAGTCAGTGGCGGCGGAGCACGCGGCACGCATGACGGCGATGGATTCCGCCACCAGCAACGCCACTGACATGATCGATTCGCTGACGCTGGTCATGAACCGGGCGCGGCAGGCGAAGATCACGAAAGAAATTATCGAGATCGTGAGCGGAGCGGCCGCGATGTGAGAAGAAGCAATTAGCACTTAGCCCTTCAGGCTTCTTGCCGGGCGCGAAGATAAAAGTGACCTTCCAAATGCTAACTGCTAATTGCCAATTGCTAGCTGGTGAGAGCTGAAAACATATGGCTGAAAACATCGGACACGTAGTTCAAATTGCGGGACCTGCGGTTGACGTGCAATTTCACGAAGGCCACCTCCCGCCTATCTATGAGGCGGTGCGAGTGGTGAGCGATGGCTTCACCGTCCCCAGTCCCATTAACGTGATTCTCGAGGTGCAGCAGCATCTCGGTGAAGGACGCGTGCGCTGTATCGCGATGTCGGCCACCGACGGTATGGTGCGCGGCATGAAAGCCATCGACCAGAACGGACCGATCACCGTCCCCGTGGGCCGGGGCACGCTCGGGCGAGTGATGAATGTAATCGGCGAACCTGTCGATCAGTTGGGGCCGGTCGAATACAAAGAGCGAATGCCGATTCACCGTCTTGCGCCTGCATTCGATGAGCAGGCAACCTCGGCGGAAATGTTTGAGACCGGCGTGAAGGTCATCGATCTCATCCAACCATTCTTGAAGGGCGGAAAGATCGGCTTGTTCGGCGGCGCGGGTGTGGGCAAGACCGTCGTCATCATGGAACTCATCAACAACGTGGCCAAACAACACGGCGGTTACTCGGTGTTTGCCGGCGTGGGCGAGCGCACCCGCGAAGGCAACGACCTCTGGCTGGAGATGACGGAATCGGGCGTGATCAAGCCGGGTGACCCGGCGCACTCGAAAGCCGCGCTGATCTATGGCCAGATGACGGAGCCGCCCGGCGCGCGTTTGCGGGTAGCCCTGACCGGACTCACTGTCGCGGAGTATTTCCGCGATGCTGAAGGCGCGGACACGTTGCTGTTCATCGACAACATTTTCCGTTTCACGCAAGCAGGCTCGGAAGTCTCGGCGTTGCTGGGCCGCATGCCAAGCGCCGTAGGCTATCAGCCGAACCTGGCTACGGAAATGGGCGAATTGCAGGAGCGCATTACTTCGACGAAAAAAGGATCGGTCACGTCGGTGCAGGCGATTTACGTTCCGGCTGACGACCTGACCGATCCGGCGCCGGCAACCACGTTCGCTCACCTGGATGCGACGACGGTGCTTTCACGCGCGTTGACTGAGATCGGAATTTATCCTGCGGTGGATCCTCTGGCTTCGACCTCGCGCATTCTCGATGCGCGCATTGTCGGGCAGGAGCATTACGACGTGGCACAGTCGGTGAAGAAGACGCTGCAGACTTACAAGGATCTGCAGGACATCATCGCGATTCTCGGTATCGATGAGCTCAGCGAAGATCAGAAGCTTACTGTGGCGCGGGCGCGAAAGATTCAACGCTTCCTGTCGCAACCGTTCCACGTGGCCGAGCAGTTCACGGGTGCAGCGGGTCGTTACGTGAAGATTGCCGACACGGTGAAAGGCTTCAAGGCGATTGTCGAAGGCAAGTACGACGATATTCCCGAGCAGGCATTTTATATGAAGGGGCCGATCGAAGAAGTGCTGGAAGCGGCCGAGAAGATGAAGACGGCAGCGTAAGTGTTGCGAGTAGCGAGTGATTGAGGCAGTTAGCCATTAGCCATACAACAGGTCAGCCGGATTTCGGCATGCCTCCGGGGCCGAATGCTAACTGCCAGTTGCTAAGAGTGAGTTCGAACCGAGAACTGAGACCTTGCCAGATACTTTCCAACTCGAGATTGTCACGCCGGAAAAGAAAGTGGTGGACACCGTCGCGGCGGAAGTTCAGATTCCCGGCAAGAACGGCTATCTGGGCGTCCTGCC
>PKVZ01000292.1:0-4334 GCA_003131635.1 Acidobacteriaceae bacterium | reverse complement strand
GAGATCGATGTGGAGCGCGCAGGCAAAGCTAAAGCCCGCGCCGAACAGCGGCTGACCAGTGGCGACACCAACGTCGACGTCGAGCGGTCACTAAACGCACTGCACAAGGCGGAGACTCGATTGGAAGTGGCCGGAAAGAATCAGTAGCATTCGGCTTCAAGCACCTCTAGAGGAGAATGTAATGCGACTTGCTTCATTATTCCTCTCCTTGTTTTCATCGCTGCTCCTCCTCGCAGAGTGCGCTGCAGCTCAACAAAATAAACCGTCGCCACCTGCGTCGCCTCCAGTCCCACTGGTTTCTCCCGAAGTACATTCCGATGCCAGTGTAACTTTCCGCTTCCGCGCACCCAATGCGAAAGAAGTGAAATTTGCGCGCGAGGGGGCGGAGCCCGAGTCGATGCGGGAAGATGATCAAGGGGTGTGGAGCGTCACCACAGCCCCGCTCGCTCCCGACTACTACGGCTATTCATTCGTCGCCGACGGCGTGCGTCTGATCGATCCCTCAAACCATGCACTGGTGCCCAATCTGATTTCCCCGGCGAATTCCGTGCATGTTCCCGGACCATTGTCGTTGCCTTGGGAGTTGAACGATGTTCCACACGGCGAGATTCATCATCATTTCTACAAGTCCTCGGTGGCGGATGATGAGCGCGATTATTACGTATACACGCCGCCGGGCTACGAAAGCTCGGGCAAGCGAAAGTATCCCGTGCTGTACCTTCTGCACGGGTACAGCGACGACGCCAGCGGATGGACCGCCGTCGGCCGCGCCAATGTGATTCTCGACAATCTGATCGCGCAGGGTAAAGCCAAGCCGATGATTGTAGTAATGCCGCTGGGCTACGGCACCATGGAGATGATTCGCCTCGCTTGGGGCGCGTGGAGCCATACCGAGTTGCGCGACGCGAACTTTAAAAAGTTCAGCGAGGCGCTGCTCACGGAAGTGATGCCGCGAGTCGAGACCGAATATCGAATCACGAAAGACCGCAATGCGCGGGCAATTGCCGGGTTGTCGATGGGAGGCTCGGAGTCGCTGCTTACGGGGCTCAACCATCTCGACACGTTTTCCTGGATCGGTGCCTTTAGTTCGGGCGGTATTCCCGACGACTTCGAGAAGGACTTTCCTGCTCTCGATGCAAAAGCCAACCAGCAACCTCATCTCTTGTGGATCGCCTGCGGCACCGAGGATCATCTGATCACCGTCAACCGTAATCTGCGGGAATGGTTGAAGACCAAGGGCGGACAACACACTGATGTGGAAACGCCCGGAATGCACACCTGGATGGTGTGGCGGCGGAATCTGGCGGAATTTGCGCCGCTGTTATTTCGATAAGGTGACAAGCACGCTACAAGACAGCCTACGGCACATTCACCTGATCCCGATTCTCCGAGGCCACAAACTTTACAGCGGCCGTGCGCTCTAATTTGTCCCACGCAAACCTGCGGCCTTCGAGCGCGCGCTTCAGGGTCTTGAACAAGACCACGGAAAACAATTGGCGGTAGGCGAAACGTTGCAGCCACACTTGACTTAGCAGCCAAACGTCTTCCTTGTCGTCCGGACGGCGGCGTTCGAGGGCGAATGCAAGGGCGGACGCCAGGAAGTCAATCACAAGAAAAGCGAAGAAAAACGCAACGAGTTTGTGGAAACTGGCTGGGTCTGTGGAATCCGGATGGAAGTGTTTCTGGATGAAATACCAGATGGACCCGAAGGCAAACATGATATCGATGAGCGGCGATACCAGCGGCAGCAGAATCTGGAAGATCACAATGTTCGGCAGAGCGACAAAGCCCAGCGCCCCTTTGCGCGCGAACACACCACTGTGTTTGTAGACTGCCTGCAGAATTCCGAAAGACCAGCGGAAACGCTGGCGCATCAGGCCATTTGCATTGGTCGGCGCTTCCGTGTAAGCCAAAGCCATGTCTTCGTATTCCACGCGGTAACCGCGCCGCAGCAAAGCCATGGTGAGATCGGCATCCTCGGCAACGGTATCGATTTGGTAGCCGCCCGCCTCGCGCACTGCGGAGACGCGCCATGCGCCGATCGCCCCGGGAACCACACTGACTGCGCCGAGCACATCCAAAGCGCGGCGTTCGAAGTTCTGGCTGGTGATGTATTCGAGAGCCTGCCAGCGCGTCCACAGATTCACCCGGTTGCCTACCTTGGCATTGCCCGCGATGGCGCCGACCTTGGGATTGATGAAATGCGGAACCAGACGCGAGATGGCGTCACTGGCGATGATGGTGTCGGCATCGATCCCCACGAAGAGTTCGGCATCTCGAATATGTTCGATGCCATAGTTCAGCGCCTCAGCTTTGCCGGCGTTCGGCTTCGTCAGGATGAGAACCCTGCCGGCCTTTTGCTCCGCAACGAAAGCCGCTTGCGCTATTGCAAGCGTGCCATCCTTGGACCCGTCGTCGATCACGATCACGCGCAGATAGGGATAATCGGAGTTGAGGGCGGCGCGGATGGTTCGCACAATGACCTTTTCTTCGTTGTAGGCCGGAATGAGAACAGCCACTTTCGGCTTATAGGACGCGACCTGAGCTGGCTTGCCGAAAATCTTCTCATGCAGCCGGTCGTAGATGGCGGCCGTCCCGATAAAAACTAAACGCCCGGTCATGAGCAGATCGCCCAGGAAAAATATCCACGTGATCGACACGATCCCGGCCTCGAAGAGCCAGAAGCCCAGCCCATCAAGGCGTGCGCCCCAGCGTTCCCCTGTACTCAAAGGAGCCATCACGTCGGCCCGCGTTTTGCCGAACAATTGAAACACCGGAACCACCGAGTAACCGCGCGCCCGGATGCCATCGATGATCATGGGCAGCGCACGAACCGTTTCGGCACGATTACCGCCGCCATCATGCAGCAGAACAATGTTTCCGCAGCGCAGATCGTTGGCACCGCAAGGCGGCAGGTGCGCCAGCACGTAGGAAGAAATTTCTTCGGCGGTGTGCCGGCGCGGCTTGTCGCTCCAGTCGTTCGGGTCGATGCGGTTGCCGACCGTGATATAGCCCATGTCTTGCGCGAACTCGAGCGGCTTTACCTGGTCGGCCGTATCTGGTTCCTCGTCAATGGCGTACGGCGGACGCAGCAGCTTGGCTCGAATGCCCATCAGGCTGGCAAACAGTCTTTCCGTCAGATTCAATTCCACCTTCATGTAGGTCGAAGAAATATTGCTCACGTCCGGATGAGTGAAGGTATGGTTGCCGATGGTGTGGCCTTCGTTGTAAATGCGTTTTGCCAAACCCGAGAACTTGTCGGTTTGAATGCCGATCAGAAAAAACGTGGCTGGAGCGTGCTCGCGCTTCAGGACATCGAGAATCTTCGGCGTCCATTCCGGATCGGGACCATCGTCGAACGTAAGCACAACCTGGTTGGGGCTGTAGCCGTAACGCCCGACGCGGAAGGGTTCCGGCAAGTTCTGGAAATTTTCGTCGGTGATCAGCTTTGTGTTCGGGTCGATGGTGAGGTCGCGAACGCCCGGAGTCGGCCGATCCTCGATGCGCAGGATCTCGCCTTGGCCTTCCATGTCAACATCCTGGCCGGGAGGCACGCTCCGCAGTTTGTCGGCCGCGCCAGCGTCGCCGGGAATATCCCACACTCGCCATAACGAACGATCTTCGCCACCCAGCCGCCATAAGGCGAAAGTCTGAATGCCCAGGGTTTGCGCGGCTCTCATATGATTCAGCGCCGTGACCGCATCCAGGAACCAGACGTCGTGGCGGAGACTGCGCTCATCCAGATAGCTGAAGTGCGGATTCAGCGCGTCGTCATCGAAGGTTACGTCCTCATCGGAATCGCGCGCCGCGAGCCAGGCTTCCTGCACGCTCACGGAACTATCGTGAGCGTCCGCAGGAAGCTTGCCCTGCTTCGGCTTCAGCACCCAGTCGTAGCCGTAGTTGGCGATGGCGCAGATCAGCTTCTCCTTGGGAATCACTTTTACCGCGAATCTGAGATTGTCGACGAACCAGTCCTGCGAGGCGACCGCGCCGGATGCAGCGCCGGGATAATGTTCGTCATAGTTCATGATGATCACGCCGTCGGCGGGCGCAGAGATCGCGGCGTAATCGAATTCCTGATTATGCGCGGGCACGCTGACATAAAGCTTCATTCGGTGCGCATGCAAGTCCGACGAAAGTTCGTTCAACAGGGCAACATAACCCTTCTGCCCGGAATTGGGGAAAGATTCGAAATCCACCATCAAACCGCGGAAATGGTCGGACGAAAGAAAAATGCCCACTTCTTTTCGAAACTCTGCGCGCGCATCTGGATTGTTCAGAAATCCCGTGATGTCCCCCACCCAATCGGTGCCGTTGAAGTTATTGACCATGGG
>PKVZ01000152.1 GCA_003131635.1 Acidobacteriaceae bacterium | reverse complement strand
GCGGCTGTCCCCACATGAGTTCGGCGGGGCCGCCGGGACGGCGGCGCTACGTCGTGCGGATAGACTTTAGCCAGCTTGGGCGGCGACGTAGCCATGATCATCCCGGCCGGGATGCGAAATGACTGGGACGCCGTGCTGCAGGGTGCGGTCCAGAGCATCGGCGAGAGCGACGGGGAATTTCGAGGTGAGAAGATTGATATCCAACTGCAGGTCCCGCTGCGAGTAGAGGCGACGAACGACTAACGCTCCGCGGTGACGATTGGACGAACTTACGAGATCGAGGGAGAGCGTCCAAAGCGCCAAACCATCCTGGGACAAATTATCGAGTGATCTGGTTGCGGCAGTCTTGCCCCAATGATACGAAACTTCTCCCCGCCGGGGCTGCGCGGCAGCACCGACGGTTGCGGGGCAGGATTCGCCGGGAAAAAGTTTGAAGCGAACGTCGAAGCCGTCAAAGTCATTGGAGTTGAAGGCAGCTTGCAGAACGCGCCAGAGTTGTTCGTAATCGTCGACGGCTTTGAGTTCTTCGGTGGCGCGGCGGATGGCGAGATTGTTGATGACAATCTGGCGTTGTTCGAAGGTGCGCTTACCGACGCGAGCCAGCTCTCCGAGTTCGAGATAGCCGAGGCGCTGAACGCCGATCCAGATGCCGGTTCCGAGCACAGCGAGAACCAATCCCAGGGAACTGCCTGTGGGCCAGAGCAAGAACAAACTGAGGAGCGCGAACACGGCGGATACGCCATAGAGAACAATCACGACTTGGCGGTGAGTGAGTCCGTGCTGCAAGAGTTTGTGGTGAATGTGCTCGCGGTCGGCGGTGAAGACGGGACGTCCGCTGATCAGGCGGCGGAGAATGGAGAGCGAGGTTTCGAGGATGGGCAGTCCGAAAGAAACTACCGGGATGGCGACAGCGACGATGGTGGGCGCTTTTTGGGCACCTTCGAGAGCGAGGGCGCTGAGCAGGAATCCGATGAAGAGGCTGCCGGAATCTCCGAGGAAAATTGTGGCGGGATTGAAGTTGTAGCGCAGAAAGCCAAGGATGGCGCCGGCGAGAGCGATGGTCATCACGGTGACGAGGGAGTAACCGTTCAAGAGCGCGACGACGAAGGCCACGAGAGTGGAGAACAAGGCGGAACCGGCGGCGAGGCCGTCGAGGCCGTCGATCAGGTTGAAGGCGTTGGTGATGGCGAGGACCCACAGGATGGTGAAGGGCAAGCCCACAAACCACGGGAGCTGATGTTCGCCGAACAATACCGGGATATTAAGAATGCGCAGGCCGCCCATGAAGAGCATGGTGGCGGCGAGAGATTGAACGGCAAACTTTATGTAGGGGCCGACGGAGTAGAGATCGTCATAAACTCCGAGAAGGAAAACGATCGAAGCCGGAACCAGAATGGTGAGTATGGTCTTCAGCGAAAGCGCGGAGTGCAGGTTAGGAAGATACGCGCCCAGGAGCGCAGCTACTGCCATGCTCAGCGAAAAGGAAATGAAGATAGCAACGCCGCCGAGGCGCGGCAGAGGAGTGGAGTGGAGATGCCGCCCCTGAGAAGGAACGGTGACCCATCCGCGGCGGGAGGCAACGTCGCGCACATAGCGGGTGAGGACGAACGAGAACAGCAACGACAAAAAGAAAATTCCGAAAAATACTACCGTCAACAGTCCCCCTCGGCCAGCGATCACGAACGTCGGCGCACCATCGAACCCGATGGCAAAAGTATTGCAGCAGGGCTGGGGCTGCCGCTAGTGAGTTAACGGGTACTCGTTGCTTCCGTCTGCGTTTGATGGTTGATGGGAATTTAGCAGTGTTGCGGGTCAGCTTCAATTGGGTCGCGGTGAAAAATCTGTGGAAAACTAATCCGTTTCGGATTATTCGGCGAGAAAGCGATGGGATGGTGGTGGATTGCTATGCTAAACTTTCACGATCCTTCTTCCACCCGAGGCTTGTGATGGAGTTCGGCAGATTTAATTTTGCCCGCGGCGGTAGCCTGTTCGCGTTGGCATGCGTTTTAGTTTTCGCTTTGGGGCTGAACGCTTGGGGGCAGCAAGCGCCCGCAACGTCATCGACGAGGAACGCTGTGCCAGCACTGCCTGGGACGCAACCGATCCCTCAAGCGGCAATGGGAAGCGGGACGGGCAAGGCTGATGCGGCCAAGGCTTCGGAGAGCGCTGCTCCCTCAACTTCGGTTGTTCCCGCCGATCAAAATTCGTGGTCGCTGAGGCTCGGCCCGGGAGATTTGATCGAAGTCGGCGTATATAACGTTCCGGAGCTATCCAGCAAGGCAAGAATCGGGAATTCGGGAGATGTGTATCTTCCGCTGATCGATTATGTACACGTAGGCGATCTGACGGTGGAAGAGGCGCAGACGCTGATTGAGAAGCGGTTGCAAGACGGGGGCTTCGTACGCGGGGCGCACGTTACGATCTTCCTGGACGAATCTGCTTCCCAGGGGGTGACCGTCCTGGGAGAAGTGGGTCGGCCGGGGATTTATCCTGCGGTAGGAAATCGCAAGTTGTACGATCTGATCTCGGCTGCGGGAGGATTCTCGGCATCGGCAGGACGCAAGGTAAGCATCATCCGGCAGCACGATCCGTCCGGGCCAATTACCGTTAATTTGCCGAGGAATCTGGCTGACGATTTGCAAGACAACGTCGAGATTCTTCCCGGCGACACGATCACAGTACCGCGAGCGCCGATCATCTACGTGGTGGGCGATGTGGGACATCCGGCAGGGCTGCTCGTGGACAACGGCACCCTGACGGTGTTGCAGGCGCTGGCGCTGGCGGGCGGGACGAATCACACGGCCAAGATGGGTGCAGTGCGAATCATCCGCAAAGGTCCGACGGGGATGACGGAGACGCGGGTTCCACTGAAAAAGATGCTGGAGGCGAAAGCTCCGGATATGAACCTGCAGGCCGATGACATCTTATTTGTGCCGCTCAGCGGAGTGCGGATGGCAGCTCAGGAAACAATGCAAGCGGGAATATCGGCGGCCACTGGAATCGCGGTCATCGCGGCACANNGCAACAGGCTTTCGAGGACGCGAATATATTTCTCCGCGGTTTGACGACGAGAAAACTTGCGGACAATGTATTCCCTGCCGCTCCGCCCGAGATTGCCGGCCAGTTCCGGATTCGCGGCAAGATAGCGGATGGCGTTGACCAACGCAGCGGAATTCTCCGGCTCGATTACCAGGCCGCCACGAGCGTCCTCCAGAATCGCACGCGCTTGCCCGTCTACGCCAAGGATCACCGGACGCGCACACGACATAAATTCCAGCATCTTGGTGGGAATGACCGTCTTAAACAGGTCGTTTTTCTTGAGCAACACGAGGCAGGCGTTCGAAGCGCAAATGTAGGCGGGAACTTTTTCGCGAGGCTGCTGATCGACAAATCGTAGGTTGTCCAGACCGCGCTCCCGCGCCAGCGCGACGATACGTGCTTTTTCAGCGCCTTCACCCAACATCAGGAAAATAATCTCAGGATTCGTACTCTGCAACTGCGCCGCAGCCTCGATGATCGTGCCCAGTCCGTGCGCCATTCCCATGGTGCCGATATAAGACACCACAAACTTTCCCTCCATCCGCATTTCAGCGCGCACAGCGGTTGCGGCTTCGGGAGCGAAGAGGTTGGTCTCCACTCCGTTCTCGACTACTGCAATCTTTTCCTGAGGCACGTGCCAGTGTTCTACCAGGTAGTCTTCAAAAGCAGGCGTAACCACGACCACGCGATCAGCGTGGCGATATAGAAATCCGGCGAGATGCGCGAGGCCGCGGTGCAGCATCGAATTTCCGTCGCCCATACCGACCGCGGCCAGCGACTCCGGCCAGAGGTCACGAACCTCGAAGACGAACGGGACGCGCTTGCAGAGAGCCAACCACCAACCGGAGAGTGCCACCAGCAACTGCGGCGAGGTTGCAATTACAACGTCAGGCCGCGGCAAAAAAAGTCCGGTACTCGCGGCTGATAGGCAAAACGAACTGTAGTTCAACATCCGCTCGTACGCCTTTCGGTTGGGAAAAGGCAGAAGCCAGGAGCGAACCACATCGACTCCGTCAACTTTCTCGCGAACCACCAAGCGGCGGAGTTTGCCGCGATACTCGAGAGGCACAACGCCCGTAGGATGATTCGGAAAACCGGTTAATACAGTGACGTGGTGCCCCGCGGCCGCCCAATGCCTCGCCAACTCCACCGCTCGAGCGGCCGGCGCACCCATTTCCGGAGGAAAGTATTGCGAGATGTAAAGGATCTTCATGAGGCGCGGGCCGTTATCAGAAAGCTGTGTTCAGAAAGCTGCATTCAGGAAGCTTGATCGAAACCGCTTGCCTCGGGAGCGTGACTGCCGGTGAAAATTCTTTTCACGGTGACGGGTTGCCCTAAACACCGCGATTGCTCCAGTGCGAACGTGGTTAGCATGGTGCTCACAATTTCTGGCAGAGGAATTGGCGACTCTGAGCCAGTTTGAATGGCCGCGACAAAGGCTTCGAATTCGCCGCGATGCCCTTTGTCCTGGCGAAGGCGCGAGCGCAGCACACGTTTGTTTCCGTCGCGGATAAGTTCCAGACGGCGGAAATCTTCCAACATGGCGACGCTGCCGCCGCCAAAAACTTCGATGCGCTCCTTGGAATAAGATTTGTCGCCATTCGCCAGATAGCTGATGGTGCCTTGCGAACCATCGGCAAAGCGCAGCGAACACACAACATTGTCATTGCTGTATTTGCCTGCATTGGACAAGCTGCGGGTTTCAACTTCCAACGGGGAGGCGTCCGCGAGAAAGCAGAGGAAATCTACGAAGTGGCAGAGCTCTCCGAGAATGCGACCTCCGCCCTGCAGCGGATCGTTCAGCCAGTGATCCGTGGGAAGGAAGCCGGCGTTCACTCGATAGTGGAGCGCGAGGGGCTCGCCTGCCTGTTGCACAAAATTTTTCATGCGCATCGCCAGCGGGGCGAAGCGGCGATTGAATCCAACCATGAGAAGATGGCGAGCGGAAACTGGATCCTGATGAGCCGCGACGATTTCTCTTAATTCCGCTTCATTGAGGCAGAGAGGTTTTTCGCAGAAGACATGCTTGCCACAACGCAGGGCAGCGACCACTTGTTTGGCATGCAGATGATGGCGAGTGGCAATGAGCACGGTGTTGACTGAGGGACTGTTCAGAATTTCCTGTTCATCGGTAGTGCAGGAACGGAATCCGAACTTGTCAGCCGCGTGCCGCGCGTGCGATCCGTTCGCGGCGCTTGCGATGACCATTTCAACGCCGTGAACTCGCTTGAGAGCGGGAAGCATCGTGCTGACCGCGAAGCTGCCTGCTCCGAGCAATCCCACACGGATTGACTTCTGGCTGCCGACGGACGAATCGGAAGACGCGATGTCGATGAGCTGTGTATCTTGAGCGTCGTCTGGATACGAGAGCAGAACGCCGAGGAACGCCTCTTGCGTCTTCCCCGTGATTAAATCATAGGCAGAGTGCGCCCGCGCGATCGGAAAACGATGCGTAATCAACGAAGGCAAATCCAGTTTGCGATCGGCAACAAGCTTCAGAAAGGCTTCCATGTTGCGGGTTTCGGTCCAACGCACGTAGCCGATGGGATAGTCAATTCCTTTTTGTTCGTAGGCCACGTCATACCGGCCCGGGCCGTAGGATCGGGAAATGCGGAAGTCGAGCTCCTTGTCGTAAAAAGTCCTGCGAGGAATATCCATGGCAACGGTTCCCACGGCCACGACGACGGCACGGTTGCGGGCTACGAATCCGGCAAGATTCACGGGATCGTTGCTGGCGGTTTGCGCTGCGATGATAACGGAATCGGCGCCCTGTCCGGCGGAGTGTTGCAGGCACAAATCTCGAAATGCGGAAGGTGAAGCGGTTACCGCATCCGCTCCCATGCGGAGCGCGAGATCGGCTCGGTCAGAAGAAATATCCATTCCGAGGACGCAGCAACCGGCTGCCTTGAGAATCTGCACGGTCAGTTGACCAAGCAGGCCGAGTCCGATGACAGCGACGACGTCGCCCAGCTTGACGTCGGCCGTCCGTATCCCGTGGAGGGCCACCGAACCGACCGTGGTAAAAGCAGCTTCGTCAAAGCTGACGGATGCAGAAGAAATTCTGGCAAACAAGAGACGCGGAACACAGGCAAACTCAGCGTGTACGGCATGACCGGCGCCGGCACACGCCACACGATCTCCGGGATTGATTCCGCTAACACCTTCGCCGACGGCCACAACCGTCCCGGCACTGCTATAACCTAACGCGCCCGGCTGATCGAGACGGCTGCGAACGGCGGAAACCGCCATCATTAATCCGTCGCGGCTGATCTTGCTTAGAACTTCGCGCACCAGATCAGGCCGCATTCTCGCTTTCTGCAGCAAGTTCTTGCCCGCGAACTCGGAGGAAGCGCGCTCCGTGCCCGCGGAAACCAGCGACGCCGCGGTGCGAACCAGCACGCATCCCGCCAGCAATTTCGGAGCAGGGACCTCCGCCACCGTGATTTCAGCGCTGCGGGCGTCCTGGAAAACTTGTTTCATACTTAGCTCACCACTGGAAACAGCCGTTGCGAAGATGGTTCCGAAGGTTTTGCCGCTGGCGCTGAAAGATTCACGCGATACTCGAACATTTTCGCGGACTCGTCGTGTAATTTCTCATGCGCAATGACGATCTCGCTCCCTTGTGATTCGATCCTGCACCGTTGGTCTGTAAGAATCACAGTGACGAATCGAACCGGCAATTGCGACCGAGTTTGCAGCACCATCGAAACTGCGGGCCGAAGATCACCATACGTGGGCGCCTCCCAACCGAGCAAGCGCGTGTCCGCGTGTGCGAACTCCGGCGGAACGTTCTTCGCAAACAGCTTTCCCGCCCGAACCATCGCCGCACTTCCTGGAACACTGGAAAAGATACTCCAGAGAATCGGCGTTTGCTCCGATTGGAACACAACTTGAAAAGGCGAGTCAGTAACTTCGAACTGCAAATCAGGCGCTAGCCAATGCAAACGCACATCGTGATCGCGGGGTTCATCATTGTCGTTCGATATGTCGTGCAATATGTCATCCACGATAATCCAACCGGAGCCGTGCAACCATTGAACCGCGCGGCGGTGGGTGACGCCAACCCGCCGGTAGCCATCATGCTCGCCTGCAAAACGGTCGGCGAACGCCTGATTGCTCGATGAATAGGCATTGCCCGAAGCTTGCGCCCAGTCGACCCAGAGAAATCGGTCGGCGCGGCGCATCTGGTCTTGATGATCGACGGTGACAGTGTTATGGACGGCAGTGCGCGCGAATTCATTATTCCACGGCGCCGGTCCGTTGTAGAGATACGTTCCAGGGTCGCGCGCCAGATTGATTCCCTGCCACCATAAATCGACGTGCAATTGATCCGCCTGAAAAGGGCGGCGAGAGTAACGGCCGGCGCGAATCAGCGCCCAGGAATTCCGATCGCCCAGACGGAAGTATCCGGTTTCCGCTGAAGGAAGCGTAGCTGTTGCCGGCACGGCGGCAGGGTGGACGCCGAACCAAAGCGCAGGCTCGTCCCAAGGCCCTTTCTGCAAGGCGGGACGATTTAGAACAGCGGCGCCCAACTGCAGGAGCGGACGAAAATCGCGATAGGAAGCAGACGCGAGCGGAAGGATCAGGCTGCCATCGTCGGAACCATAGTTCGGAACAAGTCCGCTGATCGGATCTACCCATTGGCGTAGGAAGTCATAGGCGGATCGTGCGCGTGCGCGAATTTCTTCGCGGAGCGGGGCCGAATAAATCTCGGCAAGCCGCAAGGTCCACAACAGCAGATGCAGAATCATGCGCTGGTAGTTGAAGGAGTGCTGCTGCGAAACGCCTTCGGGTGTAATGTGATCGAGCACGGCCTCGTGCAATATTTGCGCGCCCAGGTTTTTCCAAACTTGCGCTTCCGACAATTCTGGATAAAGCGTTCCCGCAGTCCAAAGACCAACCGCCTCGGTAATCAGGTGATTGCTGCGCTGAGAGCGGGCATAGCCGAGGGTCTGCGCGGTGCGCCAGGCATGAGCGGCGATCATCGATACCAGCAAACCCACACGCTGATTTGTAGTTGACGCCGAATTAATGAACGCATGCAGCGCGAACGACCAAGCGAGGATCCGCAACGAGCACTCCTGCCCGCAAATCCAGAGCGGACCGGCCATCGGCGGACTGTGGAGAGCCCAATCCTCAATCGCACTCCAGAAAGCTTGCGGAAAGCGTTCGTCACCGGTGAGAGCGTAAGCGCGAACTAAGGGGTAGACAAATAAAAATCTGGAGGGCTCGAGAATAAATTTCAGATCGCCGTATGCGGGAGAAGCGAACCGCATATGGGTCCACGACTGCTGCGGCGAGACGCTCTGGTCCGTCACGGGGTTGCGAAACCAGCGCCGGGGAACGCCACAGGCGTACGATAGTTGGCCGAAGAACGGCAGATTGCCCTGAAGGATGCGTTCCGCTTCAGCGAGAACGGAGGCTTCTCCGTCACGTCCGATAATTTCTTTGACGCCCGTTCCCAGGGTTTGCGAATCGGTAAAGAAAAATTGGAGGCCTCCATTCCGGCGTGCAGACCGCATTTCTTCCGCTTCGGAGCCGGGGGCGATTTTCTTCAGGTCCCAGGAATCCCAGCCTTGCACGGAGCGCATTCTCCACGACAGCAAGCCGCTGCCGCGCTGCAGTTCATACTGCAGGCGCAGCATGCCGTCGCGCATGCCGAAGGTGCGGCCAACTTGCAGCAGGGTGTCGAGCTTGCCCATTGGTTTACCCAGGCTCATTGGTTTACCTATGCACNNGTTGCGAACATTGTGCCGCGAATTAGACCTTCAACCACCGAACCCACTCGTTCGGCGCCAAAGGCGACGAGCCGATTGCGCAGGTCAATGAGCGATTCGCACTGGGCTACATCGGGAAATTCAGATTTTTGAAGAACGGGGCCGGTATCAATTCCAGCGTCCATGTAATGGATGGTGATGCCGATTGGAATGCGGTTGAGCAATGACCACTCCGGGCTACTCATGCCCCGAACCTCCGGCAGCAAGCCGAGGTGCACATTGAGAACGCCGAGACGCGGGACGGCCAACAATTGCCTGCGCAAGACATTGCCGCCGGCGAAGATGATCAGGTCGGGCGACCACTCTTTGAGACGCGCGATCGAGTCAGAAGAATTTTGGTCATCGCAGACAGCAACTGGAAACTCGTAGAATGCCGCCACTTCCCGCAGACTACGAAACATTCCGCCCTCAAGTTTGAGCCAGGGTTCGAGGTAAGGATTGAGTGCCTGGCCGTTGCCGCTGTGCGGAATTAGTTTCGCGCGCGCATAGCGCGCAACTTCACCCACGCCCAGCTGTCCAAGCTTACGCACCAAGGTTCCGCGGTTCAAAGTGGAAAGCGCCAACGCGCCTGCAGGGATTTGTCCGAGCTTGGCCATTCGCACTGCCATGGCGCATGCGGTTTCGCTGTACAAGCTGGAGCTGAGAATTACGACGCGCATGATAATGCCCCGGGGGTTGATGCGTCGAAAGAGCGCGTCAGACGGTGTTCCAACAGGAGAGCATCCGCGGAGAATTTGCATCCCCAACTTATGTAGCGCAACGGCTGGTAGCGGCCCCAGATGGGGTANNTAGCGGAGGTCGTCCGTCATCTCAAACAGGCGCAGCCAGATGCAGGACATCTGCGCATTTCCGGTTAGGCATGTGAACTGTGTTCCGCTCTTGAAATCCGCCTCGTAAGCGCCCGCCAAATATTTGTTGGTTTCAAACTTCCGCAGCAACGCCCATGCCGACTTCGCAACCATTTGGAGTGCATCACTGCGCCGACGAACGATGCCGCACTCGAGGGCGCCCTGCAGCACGTACGCGATAAAGTGCAGATAGTCGGGATGGCCTTTCAGGTCGATGCCATCGATCCAACCGCTGGGATGGAAGTGTGACAAAACCCAATCCAAATTTCTCTCTGCGGCCAGGCCATATTTATCGTCTGCAGCGCGTTCGGATAACTCGGCTAGCGCCCATGCGACCATGCTGTAGTAGGTGTGAGAGGCGTTCTGATAGGCGGCGGGTCCTGACCACGATCCATCGACCTGCTGCATTTTTACCAGCCAATCGCCGGCAGCAACGGCCGCTTTCAAAATTTCTGGACGGCTCGTCTCGGCGTGGGCGCGAACCAATCCTTGCAGGACTTGGCCGGTATTAAAAACCGATGGCTGCGCTTCAGTTCCATGAGATCCGCTGTGCAATCCGCCGGGAAAAGCGCCCGTGGACATTTGAAGTGACAGCAACCACTGCGTAGCACGTTCCGCCGCGACTGCGGCTTGCCCGTCGTTGGTCATGGTTGCGAAATCGTATAACGTTGGGACGAT
>PKVZ01000307.1 GCA_003131635.1 Acidobacteriaceae bacterium | reverse complement strand
AGCAAAATATCAATATCAAAGGGCGGATCTCCGGCCTGGGCAGGAGTAGGTTCTCAGAGTTTAGCTCGAGGCAGCGTGGTTTGCTGTGACGGATGAACTAGAAGTGCCTGAGGAAAAGGCACGTTCCCCAATTTTTCTGGACAAGAAATTAGGGTCAGTCCCGTGAACTGCACCCCTCGGGTGAGACAAAGAAACTGGGGACAGCTTGTTTTGCTGGAAAGATTGTAACGCGGGGGAGTGGGNNTGTGGGGCGAGGGGGCGGTCAGCCCTCTCGCCCCACTCAGCTTTGTAGAAGCCGCCGTCCCGTTTAAATGGAGAGTTGCTGTTCGAAGGCGGCTGGGGTTTGGTAGTCCAGCGCGGAATGCAGCCGTTGGTGGTTGGTGGTTGTAGGTGATCTGCAGAAAAGTTCTTAAGTCAGCGCGCAGTGCGTCGAGATCGCGCCATTGATGGCCACGCACTTGTTCTTCTTTGAGAGTCTTCATGAAGGACTCGGCTTTGGCGTTGTCGTAGGGATTGCCAACCCGGCTCATACTCGGCTGCGCCCCATGCTCGGCCAGCAGCGTGAGGTAGTCGGCGCAAGCGTACTGGATGCCGCGATCGGAGTGATGAATCAAGCCTGGCGCAGGCTGCCGTTCTGACAGGGCCATGCGCAAAGCTTCCACCGCTAAGCTCGCGCCCAGATGTCCTGCGACCGCCCAGCCAATCACGCGTCGGGAATGCGCGTCCAGCACCACGGCGACATAAACGAACTCCTCCTGCAATCGCACATAGGTGATGTCGGCCACCCAGAGTTCATTGAGGTTGCGCGTAACCAGGCCGCGCGCCAAGTTCGGCCAAATCCGCCACCCGTGCCGTGAGTCCGTCGTGGGAGGCGCAAAGCGCCGGGTTCGCAGGCAGAGCAGATTATCCTCGCGCATCAAGCGAAGCACCCGCTTGGCATTCACCCAGTATCCGCGCTGCCGCAGTTCCCGCTGCACTCGCCGATAGCCGTAAAAGCGCTTCTCCACCGCGACTTGCTGCAGCGCGTCGCGCCACGCCGTGTCCGCCTGGCGCGGCTCCGACGCCTGCCATTGCCGGTAAAATCTCGCCCGGCTGATCCCGCTCAGCTCGCACATTCGTTCCACTGTGAGGCCGCCTTGCCCGGCCCGCTCCGCGATCAACGTGCAGATCGCTTCCCGCCCGCTCTGATGCGCCGCAAGGCTTCGCCGAAAAAATCTAGTTCCAGTTCCTGCTGCCCCACCTTGCGTTCCAACTCCGCAATCCGCTTCCTCGCCGCCAGGAGTTCTCCGCGGCCCGCGTTCGCCTCCGAGACGCTTCCCGCCTCCGGTTCTTCCTTGCGCGGCCTGCCTCCGCGCTGCCGCCGCAGTCCCGCCTCGCCCAACTCAGCGTACCGGTCTTTCCACACATACAGACGTTTGCGCCGGATCCCCAACTCCTCCGCCACCGCCCTCACGCTTTCCCCCGCTCGCACCCGGCGCACCGCCGCCAACTTCAACTCCATCGCATACTCAGCCTGCCTGTGTTGTGACATCCGTTCTCCTCCTCGAGAACTGTCACCATTTTCTATGTCTCAGTTTTGGGGTGCACTCCACCCGTCTGTCCCCGAGAGATTCAAGGACGCGAAAAATGGGGCACCTAGATGTGGGCCGCCCGCCGGGAGCGGATTCGGCAGTTGAAATGAGAAAAATGGAGTAGCTGGCGATACAATGTTCAGGAAAAATAACAATGTCCGTCAACACCATTGTCAGAATCAGCGACCCTGCGCGAAACGGACAACAAAGAACTCTTTCCGAACGGGTCATCAGCTTTTTCACATTACCGCAGGTGCCGTTGCTAGTCTTCTTGGACGATACGGTTTCTATGGAAATCAGGGATGCGATCGGACCGGAGAATAGAGGCTTATTTATACCTACAAACGAACGAACATTTAGAGATTTGCAATGGCCTTCCTATGTGGCTCAGGAGATCAGAAGGGTTTCGGGCGCTTATTCCTTTGACTTTCCGTTCTCTGGCATGGTCTATGTTCATGGCGACGTATGCGATGACCAACCGGCACTCGCTATGACCCTAGCTCACGAATTACGGCACTCTGTACAGTACATTACAACGCAAACAACTTGGGCATGGAATACAGTTCTTATGCAGTGTGGAGATCTAATCTGTAGCGAGGGCCTGTCCTGGTGCGATATTCCCATTGAAGTCGAGGCCAGGTTGGTGGCAAAACGCATTCATCAAGACATTTTCGGCGTGGACGAGACCGAACGTATATAGCGAGAAGACAGGAGCGTGCAACTACGCCACGTGACGCTCTCGACTGGAAATTCATCCAAGAGCTTGACGTGTCTATGTCATATGACTGCGACCTTGAAACTCAGATCATCTTTCAAAGATTATGTAAGAACGAAAGGTATCGCTCCGAGATTAAACGCATCTTGACGCGATCGCTCGGGAGTCCGGAGTTCGATTGCCTGGTTTTAGATGAAATAATCGGGGAGTCCGAAGAGAAGGTCTAATGTCGAATTCGTGCCGGGATGGTGAGTTCAGTGCCGGGTGCCCCTCCCGTATCCTCATCCTCGCCTTCACGCGCTGATTCACCGGTACCGGCCCGCGCGGCTGAAGCCGTGTTCTTATGGGAGCGCTTTACGCGGCGCTGAAGCGCCGCTCTTCCACGGTCTTGCAAGGGTCCGTGCGTGCACCCTGCAAAATCAAGGTCAAGATCAAAGGCAGCGGACAAGAGTGTCCGCTCCACACGATCGGGGCCAATCACGGGAGTCGCCCGCTTCGCGTGCGACTCCGCTTCCTCAGGATGACAGGGCGGAATCGGCACGGCTGAAGCCGTGCCCTTCCCGGTCTGAGTCAAAATCAACGTCAGCATCAAGATCAAAATCAAAGTCAAAGGCGTCGGACGGGAGTGTCCGACCCACACAATCAAAGTCAAAGTCAAAGGCAACTTCAACGGCAGCGGGCGGGGGCGCCCGCTCTACTTCGGAATCAGATACGATCCGGGAATGTTCTCGTCTAGAGTTGCCAGAATTGCGCCGTTGGCGCTGGCGAGCTTGCTCAAGTGGCCGCGGGTAATTTGCCTGGGAGTGCGCACCCAGGCGGGAAGATCCGAGATATCGTGATGGTCGGGAATGAAGGTGAGAGCGGAGTTTTTTGTTCGCTTCAGGCGCAGCAACAAGGTGCGGGCCTGGGCAACGGTAAATCCGTAGGCCGGGGCCTGGGCGAGCACGCGGGCAAATCCAAGCTCCGTGATTGAGCAAGAGGCAAGGCTGGGCGAGTTGTGAGACCGAACCCAAGTGGTGACCCGAGCGTGGAATTCGTGATTGAGGAAGCCGAGAGCGACCAACGCGTTTACGTCAAGCAGATAGATCATGCGGGGCGAACCATCTCAGGGAAACCATCTTAAGCAGACCATCTTAGGCAGACCAACTTAAGCAAATCAGGAGAGCCTAATCGGGAAAATTTTCCATTATCTCTTCCACTTCCCTGCTGGTTAGCGGCGGCGCGGCCGGTCCCGCACTCAAGGCGGGCAGGCCGGTGACGGGATCGGTTACCAACTTCACTCGATGCTGCCGCTTGGCGCGCGGTGTCAGGATGATGCGGCCGTTTTCGACATTCGCATCCAAACAATCGCCGGTGCGGATATCGAGCCGGCGGCGCAGCGGGCCAGGAAGAACAACCTGTCCCCGGGTGGAAACCTTGGTTTGCATGGTAAGACAATCTTACCACGGTTGGGGGCTGGGCCACCTTTGCCGGGGCAATTATAGGTGAGGATGCCCCACCTTTGCTTCTTTTGCAAAGAGCCTGCCCTGAGCTTGTCGAAGGGTGGGCGGCGATGCAGCAGAGGCCTTGGCTCTGGCGGCATCGCGGCTCACCTTTCGAAAACCGCGAAAGGTGAGGCATCCTCGGTTATTATGGTGCCATCACCCCGCCTCCGGCATCCTCATCCTCGCCTCCACGCGCTCGTTCACCAGCACTGGCCCGCACTCGCCAAGGAGGTAGTGCCGGGCACTGCACCACCGCCATTGTTCCGGCTGCGCGACCAAGCCTCGTTCTACAGGGTTTTGATGGATGTAGTGCAGCTTCTCCTGGCGCTTTTGCGCGGTCCACAGGACAAAATCATAGAACCGTCGTTGCCAAATGTGCTCTTCGCAATCGCCGTCGCGCGAGTGCACAGTGGCAACCTCGGACCGCAGCCTTCCCAATATGCGCCGTGCGAAGCCTTGTTTGATGGCCTGCATCACCGTGGAAGGATTGCCGCGTTCCGGCTCACTCAACAGCAGATGGACATGCTCCGGCATGACGACGTAGCCCACCACGACGAAATGATAGCGTCGGCGCACGCACTCCATTACTTCAAGAAACAGGTCGCGTCTGGAGGTGGCCTGGAGCAGCGGGCGCCGCTGGTAACAACTGGTGGTGATGAAGTGCAGGTAACCTTGGCCGTAGCAGCGATGAAGGTTCGTCATCCGCGGGTTTTATCACGAGGGTGGGCTGCGGCGCTGTGACGGATGAACATCGTAGGGCCTTCTCGATTGCGAACTCGATGGGGTCGGACTGCGCTAGAGTCAAAATCCTTCGCTGCCGGCTGCATCGCGGCCCATCTTTCGAAAACCGCGAAAGGTGGGGCAGCCTCGGTTGTGATTGTTCCGGCGAAGGTGGGCCAGCCTCCAAAGTCAAAGGCAACTTCAACAGCTCCTCTTTTTGCGCCCATTTTGGGCCTCAATTCCCATTCGCGCCCTCCCCCGGTTACTTTTGGTCAAGAGCCGTTGACACGTTCCCCCCCTGTCCTTTTTCCCTTAATGTGAGAACTCCAATCCTGGTCCACTCCCTCGGGCTGGGGACTCTTGGAGTTCATACATGGCTACGCCTCAACACAGTTTTCAGCTCGGGATTTTGCCGGAGCGCAAGATCGACAAGCGCGCCCTGGCCGCCAGCTACACCTTCATGGTGCTGCTTCTGTTGCTGCTGGTGAATCTTGGGCTTCTGTTTCCGGACCGTATTCAGCTCAAGGCGTACCGGGTCACGGAATTGATTCCTCTGCCTGCGATGAGGCCGGAACCCGCGCCGGTCAAGGTGAAGCCGCTGAAGACCAAGCTGCTTCCTCCCGCGCCGGTTTTCGAGCAACCTAAATTGGTTGTACCGCGTGAGGTACGCCGCACGGTGCCCACACCCGAGCCGGTGGAAGCTCCGAAGGTCGTGATCAACACATTCGCCGCTCCGCAAATCAAGATGACTTCAGGCGGGGCGCGTCCGCAACTTTTGCACACTGGAGATTTCTCCGGAAGTTCAGTCGCGCCCACGGTGAACGCTGCCGTGGAAAAGGTCCAGACCGGAGGTTTCGGCGATCCCAATGGCCTAAAAGGCACAGGCAAGCAGGGCGCCAAGCTGTATGCCGCGCAGGCTGGCGGGTTTGACATGCCGGTCGGTCCCGGACAAGGCAACGGATCGGGCGGATCGAAAGGCATCAAAGGCACGATCGCCAGCGCCGATTTCGGCAACGGCGTCGCCACCGGAGGCAAGGGCGATGGCCGCAGTAGTGGTGCTGGAGTCGCAACCGGAGGATTCGGGACTGAGCAGGTGGTGCACGGCGGGCCCAAACTCGCGCAGCTTGAATCGGGTCCGGCGACCATACCTGTCGAAATCACATACAAGCCGCAGCCGGTCTATACCGACGATGCCCGCAACATGAAACTCGAAGGCGAAGTTCTGCTGGAAGTGAGTTTCGGAGCCAACGGAACGCTGCATGTGAATCGCGTGGTTCGCGGCCTGGGTCACGGCTTGGATGAAGCGGCGATCGCGGCGGCCAACAAGATGCGCTTCAAACCAGCGCTGCGCATGGGCCAGCCCGTCGATTCCACGGCAGTGGTGCACGTGCTGTTTCAGCTGGCGTACTGATTAGCGTACTAATGGGCGTACTAACAAGGTTCGGATGCAGAATTCGGTGGCACGAAAGGCTTCGTCTAGAAGATTGATTTCGCGGTTTGCGAAATGCAACTGAATTGAGGACTTAAGAGACATTGGTTTTAAGAAACTTGGAGAGAAAGTCATGCGCACTTCGAAATGGATATTCACAGCCGCACTGCTGGCCGCGGTGAGCGCCACCGCTCAGCAGCCGTCTGATTCGCAACCCTCAGCACAACCGAACCCGGCCGCCGCCACGCAGGCAGCGCAGTCTTCGGCGTCTTCCGAGGCCGCGCCGCCGCCGGCGTCGCAGCCGCAGGCCCAGGCATCAACGGCTTCGGCATCGACGGCTCCGGTGCCCACGCCTTCGGCTTCGCCAGCGCCCACCACGATGGATCAGGTGGTGGATCGCTTTATCGAGCGCGAACACGGACTGATGAAGGCTCTCGCCACCCGCACTCCGGTGGTCGAGACTTACCTGCAGAATCTGGTTGCCGATCCGCAACTCGGCCCCGTCCCCAGCGAAGACCATTATTTCCTGGGCCGCTTGGATATGGGCGAGACGGTCGATCGCAAGGACTATCTGAAGGAGCAGGACAAGGGCATGCAAACCCGTCTGATGGGCGGCTTTAACAAGCTCTTCAAGGTGGAGTACCAGCCCATCGGCTTCTCCTGGATGGTGTACGCCGACCGCACCGATTTTGACCGCTCACACTACGA
>PKVZ01000010.1:1252-6397 GCA_003131635.1 Acidobacteriaceae bacterium | reverse complement strand
TTGAAATCGACCATCTTCGCGCCCATCGTGCGATGGACGGCGTTCAGCGCAGTCTTGCGGACGGTAGATGCGGTCGTCTCAACAGCGGACAAGCGAGACCTCAATCAGCGCAGGAGCGGCCTGCAGGATGGTGACTGATTACCGTATCACGCGGTTTTTCGGGTGGTCAAACTGGAGAGGTTAAACTCAGAGAATGCGGTCAAGACCGAGGCTAGAAACTCGGCCTCGCCGATCCTCGCAAGGACTGGTTTGTCGTCATCGCTTTGCATTATAATGTATATGTCAATGGAAAGGTAATTTCGCATGAAACTTAAATTGCGTTCCGTAGGCACTTCAACCGGCGTGCTGCTGCCGAAGGAAATGCTGGTGCGGTTGAAGGTCAAGAAGGATGACATGCTTTTCGCAATCGAAACGCCGGAAGGATATCTGCTTACACCCTACGACCCCGAGGTGGAACGACAATTGACCAAGGGCCGAGAGTTCATGGCGAAGTATCGCGACACCTTCCGCGCGTTGGCCAAGTAAGTGCCACGGCAACGAAATCCACGGTGGATCGATCAGAGAGCGCTGCTTCTGCTGCATAGCGAAACTCTCGCCGAGCACGGCGGTTTAGCCGGCGTTCGGGACCCTGGACTTCTCGAGTCGGCCCTGGCTCGACCGCGTCACCTTCATGTTTACGAACCGGAATCGGACCTCGCCCGGCTGGCCGCAGCCTATGGATTCGGGCTCGCTCGCAATCATCCTTTTAATGATGGAAATAAGCGAACGGCATTTTTGGCGATTGGATTATTTCTTCAGATCAACGGCCGGGAACTGATCGCCGATCCAGTCGAAGCGATTGCCGTGATTCTCGGCCTGGCAGAAGGCAGCCTCGGCGAGACAAAACTTGCGGAGTGGATTCGGAGGAACAGCAGCAACTAGACTTACCGCCCGAACTGCACCGTCACGTGCGCTCCGGCGGCCACATGCGTACCGGGTGGAGGAGACTGTTGCCGTGCCACGCCGCTCCCAACAGCTTCCAACTCGAGACCAGCATCCTGCGCGGATTCGACCGCGCCGCGCACGGTTTTCCCCACGAACGACGGCACTTCGATTCCACCTTGCTCCACGTCTAGAACTACGGTGCTTGTCGTGGGGATTTTGTCCTCCGGCGCAGCAGCATCCGCTGCGCCTGGATTCTTGTCCGCCGCCGGCAGCGTTGCCGCGCCCGGCGCCGGGTCGCTATGACGCATCGCGGCCTGCACTACGGTTCCCTCACTGCCGGCAGTCGCGGGCGTGGGCGACCGCGCCACACTCGCTATTCCAGTTCCCGATTCCGCAGCGAATCCATTTACTTCCGCCGTCTCCAGCGGCTCGCCGGGATGATCGGGCGTGCCCTCTTCCAAATCTTTATCTTTCATCTTCGCCTGAGCCAAAAGCAATTGATGTTGCGGCGCAAGCGGCAGATCGTGCGGTGTGTGCAGATATTCCAGCACCTGCTGCGCCACCCGGCGAAACACGGGCGCCGACACTTGCCCACCCTGGTGCAGTCCCACCGCCGAATCGAGAATCACGGCAACGACAATCTGCGGATTATTTAACGGCGCGAAGCCGGCGAAAGAGCCAATATATTTTGTCTTCGAATACGCGCCTGTCGCCGGATCCACCTTCTGCGCCGTTCCAGTCTTGCCCGCCGATGTGTAGCCTTCCAGGATTGCCTTGCGCCCCGTGCCCTCGAGCACCACTTTTTGCATCATCGAACGCATCTCAGCCGCGGTGTAACTGGAAATCACCCGCCGCGAGGATCCGGGATGAAACGCAACCGTCTGTGGAGTACTTTGCGGTTCAACCCTTCCCGCCACAATGCGCGGTGCGACCCACACGCCATCATTGGCAAACGTGGAAATTAATCCCGCCAACTGAAGCGGCGAAATCCCAATCTCCTGGCCCATGGAAATCGCCGCAATCGAAACCTTCGACCAGCGGCTTACGGGCTTGGTCAGCCCGCGCGTCTCGCCCGGCAACTCGATTCCTGTCTGCTGTCCGAATCCAAAGGCGCGAATGTATTTGTAAAACCTGTCTTCGCCCAGCCGCAAAGCAATCTTGATCGCGCCTACGTCACTCGATTCCGCCAGCACGCCCCACACCGGCAAAAGTCCGTGGGGCTTGGAGTCGCGAATGCGCATCCCGTTATAGACAATCGATCCCATCTGGCAATCGAACACTTCATCGGGATTCGTCAGCTTCTCTTCGAGCGCGGCGGAAATTGTTACCAACTTGAAAGTTGACCCAGGCTCATACACGTAGCTCACAGCACGGTTGGTCAGCGCGCCTGGTGTGATCTGCTTGCGCAAGTTCGGATTAAATGTCGGCCGGTTCGCCAGCGCCAGGATTTCCCCGGTGTGCGGATTCTCCACGATCACCGTGCCCGCAATCGCCTGCGTATCGTGAATCGCCTGATCCAGTTCTTTCTCGGCGATGTACTGAATATTCTTGTCGATGGTCAGGACCAGGTTCTCGCCCGGCTCCGGCTGTTTCTCAACGTCGGAAAACCACTGGCGGCGCGCGTCCACCGAGATAAACATCCTTCCTGCCCGCCCGCGCAGCTCGTCGTCAAACGCATGCTCGATGCCGCTCTGGCCGACATCCTCCATCCCCACTGTCCCCACCACCTGCGCCGCCAGATCGCGCGCCGGATAAAAACGCTTCGGCTCTTTTTGAAAATGAATACCCTGCAGGTTCAGCGACTTGATGCGTTCGATGGTTTCGTCATCGGCCTTGCGCGCGACCCAGCAAAAAGTTTTGTGATTGTGGCAATCGGCCAGCACTACGTTGTGATCCTCACCGGTGATGCGCGTGATGAGAGAAACCGCGGTTGGAAGGTCTTTCACTTCGGACGGCACGGCAAATGCCGAATCGACCAATACGGACATCGCCAGCTCATGTCCGGCACGGTCGTAAATGACTCCACGTTTGGGAGAAAGCGGAATCTCGCGCTGCTGCTGGTGTTCGGCCTGCTTCACAAAGCTGCCATAGCAAAATATCTGCAGGTAGATCAGGCGGCCGCAAATCGCCACGCACCAGAACAAAAGCATCGCGGCTAGGAAGTAGAGCCGGGAATGCTTGCCGAGGTTGGAGTTGGTGGCCATGGAAAAGGGTGCCATTAGCAGTTAGCANNAGCATTCAGCCCTTACTGATTTTGCGGACTTGCATGAAACCTGACTGGCCAAATGCTAATTGCTGACTGCTGATTGCTGACTGCTCGTTCCAGACAAACATGGCGGCCCCACCAACAAGGCGGACCGCCAAATAAATCATGTGGGGACGGGTCTCTGACCCGTCCGCCGAGCGCAGCTCGGCTTTGCTCTACACTGCTACTGTCCCGCCAGCACCGTCACTGCAGCCGCACTCGCCATCACTGGGCCGCCGCTGCCATCCACCGATGCACCGTCCATGCGAATCACCTGCCCCGGCTCTGGCGGCACCAATCCCATGCGCCGCGCCATCACATCAATCCGTTCGGGATCGCGCAAGCTCGCATCCTCCAAGCGCAAAGCCCGATTCATTTCCGTCAGATCGTTCAATTCGCGCTTGGCCGACTCGATCTGATATCCATATTCAATCGCCCGGAAATGCTGCCACGCATAAGTGAACACCAGTAAAAACAGACAAGCCAGCGCAGTACCAAACTGCTTCATCTCGCGATTGCGGCCAGGATCTTCAACCTTCACCAGACGCGAGTTGTCGATCGCTTTGGCGAAATAAATCTCGGGAGTTCCAGTGAAGAACGTGTTGCGCCGCGCTGCTGGGACCGCCATCCGGAGTGCTGCCGCTGCCGTTGCCATTATGCCGCTCCCGCGAGAATTCGATCTGTCTGCTGAAAAGTCTGGGCGTCGAAAATCTGATCCCGTTCGGTTTCTTTGAACATCAGCTTCTGTTGAACTGCCTGTTCAGCGCGCTCTACCGCCGCCATCAAATCGTTGATCAATGTTCCCGTGTACATCGCGCACCTTCCAACTCGAATTCCTACCACGGAACCCGTTTGTAGCGCCGCCGTCTCGGCGGCATGCCTGCGAGGGCGAGACGCCCTCGCGACAGCCGGCAGGATGCCGGCGCTACTGCGGATCTTGGTCCGCTTTTACAGAACCTGTTTCACTAAAATCTGAACTCCCGGCACGCCATTACAGCTGTGCCGGGGACTCCGGCAGGTTTTCCGGAATCTAAAATCTGGCCTTCAGGCTTCGGCCTTCAGGCTTCGGCAAAACCCGCTTGCCTGTACTGCACTTGCCGAAGCCCAACAGCCGAAGCCCGCAGCCCTTAAATTCTCTCCGCTGCCCGCATCTTCGCGCTGCGCGCCCGCGGATTGCGATCCTGCTCTTCTTCGGATGCCGTCACTGGTTTCTTGGTCAACACCCGGAAGTACTTGTACTTAATTCCGCCCTCGCGGAAGGCATCCTTCACGATGCGATCTTCCAGCGAGTGAAAACTGATCACCACCACGCGTCCTCCTGGCTTCAGAATCCGCGGCGCCGCTCCGAGCAGCGCCCGCAGATCGTCCAGTTCGCGGTTTACGAAGATTCGAAGAGCCTGAAAAGTTCGGGTCGCCGGATGAATTCGCCGCTGTTCATACTTGTTTTGGATCGGATTCATTGGCCGGGCCGCGGCCGATATTACCTCGGCAAGATGTGCCGTAGATCGTATCGGCCGCGACCGGACAATGGCTCTGGCGATTCTCCGCGACCTCCTTTCCTCTCCGAATTCGTAAATCACATCGGCAAGCTCGCGCTCGTCGAGGTGGTTTACCACTTGTTCGGCGGTTCGCTCCGACCGCGGGTCCATCCGCATGTCGAGCGGTCCATCCGCCTGAAAACTAAATCCGCGTGCGGCATCGGAAAGCTGCAAGCTGCTCAGTCCGATGTCGGCCAGAATGCCGTCGGCTATCGGGCTTCGGGCTTCGGCCAAACTTGCAAATGACGCCTGCCGCAACTCGATCCGAGGCCAGTCAGGTCTCAGGTCATAGGTCTTAGGCAACTGGCTACCGGACTCCCCTAAAACCGAAGACCCAACACCTAAGACCGCTTTCGCCCTTTCCAGCGCTGCAGGATCTTTATCGAGCCCAATCAAATGTCCCGGTGCGCCGAGGCGTTTTGCGATTTCGTAACTGTG
>PKVZ01000010.1:0-1212 GCA_003131635.1 Acidobacteriaceae bacterium | reverse complement strand
TCAGGCGTGAACTTTTCTTCCTCGACCTGTTTGCGGTACGAATCCAGGTTGCGCACGATCAAATGGGTCAAATTGCCGGTAACCGCAACCTCGCCTTTGATTTGCGCCGCCTCGCGCAGCAGTTGCGGAATCAAGAGCCGCCCCTGCCCATCCATTTCCACCATCTGCCCGTAGTAGTTCACGCGGTCCAAAAATTTCTTCTTCGTCGGATTGAAAGTGGAGAGCCCGGCCAACTTCTGCTCGATCCGCTCCCACTCCTCGAAGGGATACACTTGAGCAACCTTCCCATCCAGACTTGTGATGTAGTATTGCTGTCCGTACTTCTCGTCGATCACGCGCTTGAACTCGGCCGGGATCTTTAACCGTCCCTTTTCGTCGACCCGAGTTGGGTGATTGCCGCGAAACATGTCTGAGGTCCGCTCCCGCCGAAATCGCTTCCCGCCGGTTACCCGTTATGAGTTTGGTACATGAATGCTTCTGCGCTTGCGATGTCTTTATTTCAATGCCACGCTTGATCCGTTGGGGGCGGTGTGTCGTCCAAGATATGCCGCCCCCAACTTTGTAAAGAGCCAACCGCCAGTAAACGGATCGCGGTGTCCAAGACCACGATCCGAGGATTCGGCCCCTCCTGGCGGCTGGCTCTCTATCTCGATATTCGCCGGCCTTGCCCGTCGTCCTCTGCGAAAACGGTAAAGTCTCCTCTTGGAATTCGTCTAAAACAGCAACGAGGGAGGTAAAAGCGACACAGAATCGGGTCAAACTCCGGTGGTTCGGGCTGTTTGTCGTGCTTTTGGGTCGGCTTCCCACCGGCTCCTCGTTTTCAGCTTCCCGTTCCACAGCTTTTAACTATTTGACCACTCTGTACCACTTTGTACCACATCTTACCCGTAAGTCATTGATTGTCAAGAAGAAACTTAAAGGTAGGACCATCCCATTTTGGCTGCTCGAACAAAATACGAGGACTTGTGGTTAACTACCTATACGACCACAAGATGTTGGGTTTACGCTCTGGATTCCTTCGCTATTCTTTCGCTTAGATTTTTCTTGCACTCCGCGACCGTGGCTAGGTTTGCTGTGGAAAATCAGCTAAAGATTGCGTAGTTCAGCTTCGCGCCTCGTGGATTTGCCCAAAGAGCACACCAGTTTACCCCGCACCACTGTCCGTACTTTGACTACTCCGCCATTAAAACCTTCGGGAACTTGCGTTCCCGG
>PKVZ01000090.1 GCA_003131635.1 Acidobacteriaceae bacterium | reverse complement strand
TCATACGGATTCGGGTCCGCATACTTCACCAGCGTGGGCGCGACCCGAACCTCGTGCAACAATTCCTGTTCGGCCCGAGTGCCCAGCTCCGCACTCAGCTTTCGAATCTCGTCTACCAAGCCGCGCAGAGACTCAGCATTCACGTTGTAAGCCGCCGACGTTGCCGCCTTCTTCAGCGACTCGCCCAGAGCCCGCACTTCATTGTGCGTATGCGAGAGCAGATGCGCCACCTGCGTCTCAAGGGTCCGCGCATTGACGATCTCCCCCAGCGAAGTATTCGTAGCCAGCGGCAGCAGGTAGCGCGTGATGTCAAACGCGCGCGCCTTCAGCGTGCGTTCGTACGCTTCCTGCTTCATCTCGGCAGGCTTCGGGGTGATGCTGATCAGGTGTTGCGTCATGTGCGCCGAGAGCCCCTCATACTCGGCAAAAAGAAAATCCAGCGTTTCGCGATAGAGCTTGCGGGCTTCGTCATCGGCGCCGAAGTCGGGCGTGTAGTAGCCACTCTTTTTGAAGTCCTGATAGCGCGTCGAGCGCTCCTGCCCATCCCAGCGCTGTTCGTCAGCCAACTCGATCGCCGCTAGAATCGAGAGCCTCTCGACTGCCAGCGCAATGTGCGCCAGGTCGGCAATCGACCGGTGACCATACTGAAAGTAAAAAGTATTGAGAAACTTTTCCGCCTTCTGCGCGCTGATCTCGCGCAGCGACTCCTTCATCGACAGCGCCGAACGCGAATACTTCGCCATGGCATAGGCCTGAATTTCCGGCTCAACGCCATACACGGCGAACACTTCGGTGGAAGGCGGGCCGGACGGCGACTGCTCCGCGATTGCGGAATGTTCCACAGCCGGAGCTCTCAGCGTCGATCGGTGCCCGGAGCTGGACAAAGCCGAATCTGTGGATGATTTCTGATTGGAAGACTCGGGCATGGTGATCGCTTCGTTGGTCACGATTGGAGTCATGAGGTGTTCGAATGTTAATCGGGAGACGGGTAATGCGCAATCCGTTTGCAAGCGCGGCCTGTGGATATCGCAGTTCCCATCTGGCTGCTGATGCGCGCCGGCGAAGCCGTCCCGTATAATCTCTCGTTCCGGTCTTCAGTCGAGAATCGAATTAATTTGGGAGAATCTCATGTCCCTTTCCGGACGAGTGGCGTTCGTCACAGGCGCGTCGCAAGGCATAGGACGAGCCTGCGCGCTGAAGCTCGCCACTGCGGGCGCGGCGGTTGCCGTCGCCGCGCGCAATCAGGACAAGCTGAACGAACTGGTAAACGAAATCACCGCTGCGGGCGGCAAAGCCGCGGCCTACGCGCTCGACGTCACGGATGAAGAGCAGGTCAAGTCCACGATCAAGTCCGCCATCACGCAGTTCGGCAAGATCGATATCCTGGTCAACAACGCCGGCATCACCCGCGACCAGCTCGTCCTGCGCTTGAAGCGCGCCGACTGGGACGCCGTTCTGCAAACCAATCTAACCTCGGCCTATCTCTGTATCCAGCAGGTCACTGGTTCAATGCTTAAGCAGCGTTGGGGACGCATCATCAACATCGCCAGCGTTTTCGGGCAGATGGGCCAGGCGGGTCAGGCGAACTACTCCGCATCGAAAGCGGGCTTGATCGGCTTGACCATGGCCATCGCCCGCGAGCTCGGATCGCGCAACATTACTTGCAACGCCGTCGCCCCCGGCTTCATCGAAACCGCCATGACCGAGGTGCTGGGCGAAGAATTCAAGCAGAACGCCGCCAAACAGATCCCGCTCGGCCGCGTCGGCTCGGCTGCCGACGTGGCCAATGCCGTCGCCTTTCTCGCGTCGGACGAGGCCTCCTACATTACCGGCCACGTGCTGAACGTGAATGGCGGGATGCTGATGGGCTAGTCAGGCTTTACCGCCGAGTACGCCGAGAGCGCAGAGGAAAATGAAGACTGATTCAGCCAAGGCGCTCAAGCCTGTGACTCTCTCGGCGTTCTCTGCGTCCTCGGCGGTGAAAGGCCTTTCGATCCTTCAAGCGGAATCGCCCGCCCAACTCGCGCAGGCCCGGGAATTATTCCCGGAGTACGCGCAATCCCTCGGCTTTAGCCTCTGCTTCCAGAATTTCGCCAAGGAACTCGCGGGACTCCCCGGCGACTATGCTCCTCCGGAAGGCCGCCTGCTGCTGGCCGAATACGACGGGCAACTGGCCGGCTGCGTCGCGCTCCATAAACTAGCCTCAGGCGTCTGCGAAATGAAGCGCCTGTACCTGCGTCCGCCGTTTCGCGGCAAGGGCCTGGGACGCGCGCTGGCGGAGCGCATCATCACCGAAGCGCGCCAGATAGGCTATCGACGAATGCGCCTTGACACCGTCGAGCCGGTGATGAAAAATGCGGTTGCCATGTATTGCAAGCTCGGGTTCAAGGAAATCGCTCCCTACCGTCCAAACCCGATTGCGGGCGCGATGTATATGGAATTGGAATTGTGAATGCGCTTTTTGAAAGGCTGAAACCATGAAAAAAATCTACCTGCTGCTATTTGTCGCCCTCTTCGCGTCCCAATCTTTCGCCGCCGACAGCAAATCCGTTTCCTACAAAAGCGGCGATGACACGGTCCACGCGGTGCTCTACACGCCCGCCGGCCAAGGTCCATTTCCCGCGCTCATCGTCATTCATGAATGGTGGGGATTGAACGACTGGGTCAAAGATCAAGCTTCTAAACTGGCCGACCAGGGCTACGAGGCGCTGGCCATCGATTTATATCGCGGCAAGGTTGCCACCACGCCCGACATGGCGCACGAACTCATGCGCGGAGTGCCCGACGACCGCGCCAAGCGCGACCTGCGCTCCGCTTTTGAATTTCTCCAATCCCAGCCCAATGTCAAGAAAGACCGCATCGGCGCCATCGGTTGGTGCATGGGCGGAGGCTATTCTCTGGACGTTGCGCTGGAGCAACCCACTCTCGCCGCCGACGTAATCAACTACGGCCATCTCGCCACCGACGCCGACACTATCAAGAAAATCAACGCCCCCGTTCTCGGACTGTTCGGAGGTCAGGATCAGGGCATTACGCCCGATGACGTCCACAAATTTGAGGCCGCCATGAAAGCGCAGGGAAAGCAGGTCGACATCAAGATCTACGACGATGCCGGCCATGCCTTCGAAAATCCAAACAATAAAACCGGCTACCGCGCCGCCGATGCCGAGGACGCATGGAAGCGAACCGTCAGCTTCCTGGCGCAGAATTTAAAAAAATAATTCCGAACCGCTGCTACCACGCGGCTCGAATCTTGCTCTGTTGTTGCTTGTACGCTGTCTAAGTATAAAGACGCCGGCCCTTGTTAAGCCCTGATTCACCATGGGTTTTGCTATGGCACTAATTTCCACTTGCCAGAAGATGCCGATCTGGTTAATATGTCGCATCCTGCAATGCTCCCCCAGATCAACATCGGCGAGACCATTAGAAACTACCGGCTGCAAAAAGGTATGTCTCAGGGAGACATTGAGAAGCGCACCGGCCTGCTGCGCTGCTACCTGTCGCGCGTGGAGAATGGCCATACCATCCCTTCCCTCGATACGCTGTCGAAAATTGCCGGGGCCATGGAGATCGCGCTCTCGCAGTTCTTCTCCGAATCCGGCCACAGCAACGGCTCCAAGGGACTGCCGCAACTTTCCGATGACGAAGTCCGCTTCCTAAGCCAGGTCCGCCGCTACGCCACCAACCTCAACGAAAGCGACCGCAAGCTGGTGCTCGCCATGGTGAAGAAGATGGCGGCGAATTCGAAGTAAAGCTTTAAGCCGTTAGCTCTTAGCCTTTACTCAATCCCAAGTTGTTTCAACCACGTACACTGCCTGCTTTATCTCGGGCGTTCAAAACCGTGTGTCCGGTCCTATTCCGCGGACCTTCGTGGGTTCAAGCCAAAAGCTAAAGGCTAAGAGCTAATAGCTTACTTTCGTACCATGTCCTCCGGTGACCAGCGGGTACCTCGCCGCCAGCACTCCTTCTCACTACACTATTGACCTGGAGACTTTCTTTGACCACCGATGAAGAATTAAACGTACTCGAGACTCAGCTCCGCCGGCTGAAGATCGAGTACGAAGTTTATTTCAGCAATCCCACGAAGCGGCCGCCCACCGACATCGAGTGGAAGGTCCTCTCGCTGTTACGCAAATTTTCCGACGGCGGCCGCATGAGCTTCACCCAGCGCTTCCGCTATAACGAAATGGCCCAGCGCTACGCCATCTACAGCGACCTGTGGCGCAAGAAGTCTCGCATCCGCGAGGAAGGCTACCGCCGTCCCCAGGACGCGCTTCTCTCTGTCCAGGGAGTGCGCCCCGAAGCAGAGCATGAGCCTCATCACAATCCCGTCTACGGCTTAAGCCATGCAGCCGCAGCCGCATCCGGCGTAGCCGCTTCCCAGCCCTTCACCTTGCATAACGTAGATCAGAGTGAACAAGAACAGGTGGAGCGCCTCTACAACACTCTGGTCGCGGCCAAGAAAAAGGCGGGAGAAAATGTCTCCGGCGACCTAGATTCCTTCTCCACCTTCGTGCAGAAGAAAACCGAGCAAATCCGCAAACAGTACCACTGCGAAGGCGTGGAATTCTCCGTCGAACTCACCGACGGCCACGTCAAGCTGAAGGCCAAGGCGAAGGCGTAAGAGGCCCCAGCACTTAGTTCATGGCACTCGCGCCGGTAGCCCTAGCAAACGACCACGGATGCTTCGGCAACGGTCTCTCGACGAAGGTGTATCATCAGGCTAGAAAAAATGGTAAAGTCGGCCACGTAGCCAGCTTCTTAAGAGGTTAGCAAAACTTGCTCAGGCACAAACCAGTCCGCCAGCCAGGACAGGATATTCGGACGCTTCCGACATATACGATCCCGGAAGCCGCTGCATTCCTCGCTATAAAGCGCCGAACGATGTCATCCTGGTATGAAGGTGACGATCCCATCCTCAGAGCATCGGGAAATTACGGATCAACGCATCTCCTTTCGTACAAGGATCTGGAGGAAGCGTACAGGGTGTATTTGCTTCGGGAAAGATTCGGTTTTTCTTTCCAATTCCTCAGGCGTTCGATGCGAAATGCTCGCAGGATGCTTCGGTCCCAGCACCCGCTACACCGTGCGGACGCCGTTAAGGAATGCCTACAAGATCTCGTTTACGACAAGCCCGCTCGTGGCAAGAGTCCTCGAACCGTTTCTTCTATTGGGAAGAAACCAGGGCAGCAGGTGATAGAAGAGGTTGCAAATCTGTTTGCCGAACGAATAGAGGCAGGCAGGTTCATATTTCCTTGGCGTTTTGCAGCGACAGACCACGAGAGCCGCCCAGTTTCGATGAATCCTCGCATTATGTCAGGACGCTTGGTGGTTGCCGGGACGCGCATTCCGGTTACGGCACTTTGGGGCAGAAAACGTGCTGGCTCGAAGGTCGCGGAAATCGCCAGGGATTTTGGCCTGGACCGCGATATCGTGGAAAAAGCGCTAACGCACATTGATCTACGTCAAAAAGCGGCGTGAGGAATGTGTCCTCTTCCTCGACGAAGGCTTTGCAGCCGAATCTGTCGCCGTCCGCCTAAGAACAGCTGGATTCACAGTTCAGAGATTCCCCGAATGGTTTCTCGATGAGAACGGAAGCGTCAAGAGAAACGTCGAAGACCCCGAGGTCATACGCTTTTGCCACAGGAATGGATGGCTGCTGGTGACAAGGGATCACGAAATGAAGAATACTCACCGCGAAGAGATCAAAAAACAGAAGTTGCCATACTAGCGACCGCCCACAATAGCTCAGAGGACCAGGACGAATGGGTCGTAGCCATAATTAATCTCAAAAGCCGTATCTTGCGCGAATTCAAAAAGCGCGAGCGACCGTGGTTCGGAACGCTCAGCCGCACCGCCAAGTTGACAATCGCAACAGTCAAGTAGGAGAAGCACGGGGTAGCTTTCCGCTAAAGGCGGGCTTTGCTCTCGCCAGTAAGGCACATCTTTTGCTGATAGAATCTTCGGTCGCTCCGCACTCATCCTTCATATCCGAGGCCGATCATGTCCCGCAGCACTTACAAAATCCAGCGCGCCATCCTCAGCGTCACCGACAAAACCGGCCTCGTCGAGTTCGCGCGCAAGCTCTCCCGCCTCGGCATCGAACTCATCTCCACCGGGGGCACGGCCAAGTTGCTGCGCGATTCCGGCGTCGCCGTCAAAGACATCTCCGAACTCACCGGCTTCCCTGAAATGCTCGATGGCCGCGTAAAGACGCTGCATCCCAAGGTTCACGGCGGTATCCTGCATCGCCGCGAAAATTCCGCGCACACCGCCGCCGTGGCCGCGCACGGCATCCAGCCGATCGACATGGTCGTCGTCAATCTTTACGCTTTCGAAAAAACCGCCGCCAAGCCCCGCGTAGCTTTCGAAGAATTGATCGAGAACATCGACATCGGCGGACCTTCCATGATCCGCTCCGCCGCCAAGAATTTTCACGACGTTGCCGTAGTCACGTCCCCCGCCGACTACCCGGCCATCGCCGAAGAGCTCACCCGCTCCGGCGGCGTGCTCTCGCTCGAAACCAAGTGGCTGCTCGCACGGAAAGCCTTCTCGACCACCGCTGCCTACGACTCCGCCATCGCCTCAACGCTGGAACGCATTCCAGACATCAACAATTTTCAGCCGCCGGCAGCTGCGGAGCTTCGCTCCGCCGGACAGCCGGGGGCGGCTGTCCCCACAAAGGACGAAGTCTTCCCGCAAACCCTTCGCCTGTCATTCCAGAAAACCCTCGACCTGCGCTACGGTGAAAATCCTCATCAGAAGGCCGCCATGTATTCGGACGGCTCCGCCGTCGGCGTGGCCAATGCCCGCCAGATTCAGGGAAAAGAACTTTCCTTCAATAACATCGTCGACCTGCAAGCCGCCTGGGATCTCGCCCAGGAATTTAATGAACCTGAATTCGACGAACCGGTCTGCGCCATCATCAAGCACACCAATCCCTGCGGCACAGCCACCGGCAAAACTCTCGCCGAAGCCTACAAGCGCGCTCTCGAATGCGATCCCGTCTCCGCGTTCGGCGGCGTGATCGGTGTGAACCGTCCCATCGACGCCGAAGCCGCCGAAGAAATGCACAAACTCTTCCTCGAAGTGATCGCCGCGCCCGCCTTCGACGAAGCCGCAAAGGCAAAGTTCGCCAGCAAAAAAAATCTCCGTCTCGTCGAAGTCACCGCCGCACCGCAAAAATGGGTCCTGAAAAATATCTCAGGCGGAATCCTGTTACAGGATGCAGACTCCCGTTCCCTACAGGATGTCGACCTCAAAGTCGTCACCCAGCGGCCGCCAACGCCCGAAGAGACCCGCGCCCTGCTATTCGCCTGGAAAGTCTGCAAGCACGTCAAGTCGAACGCCATCGTTTACGCGCGCGACGGACAAACCGTCGGCGTCGGCGCCGGCCAGATGAGCCGCGTCGACTCCGCCAAACTCGGAGCTATGAAAGCTCAACTGCCACTGCAGGGAACAGTCGCCGCCTCCGATGCTTTCTTCCCGTTTCCCGACGGCGTCGAGGAAATTGCGAAGGCGGGTGCAACCGCCATCATCCAGCCCGGAGGCTCGCAGCGCGATCCCGAAGTAATCGCAGCCGCCGACCGCCTAGGGCTGGCCATGCTATTCACCGGCGTGCGCCACTTCCGCCACTAATAAACCAACGCCCGGCGAAATCTCGACGTGCATCGTTCGATGCGCAGAAAATCCCGTTCCTGCGTTACCCCGAAAACCAAAGAGCGCTCCCAAGCGTCTGATCTACGGAACAGTTTTCCGGACGGGGAGGAACACTATGAGACACACCAAACTTGCACAAGTCAGGGTCGCGTCACTTGTGTCACTACTACTAATGTTCGCCGCGGTACTTGCGGGGGTAGTAACAAGCGCGGCGGCCGCGGTTCGAGGCAGGACGATTGATGTCTTTGAGACGACGAACGGGGCCTCTCCCAATGCTGGGTTAATTCTGGATTCCTCGGGAAATCTCTACGGAACGACTCCGAACGGCGGTTCATACGGGTACGGCGTCGTCTTTGAACTGTCGCCCACTTTCGCTGGATGGGTGAATGCTGTTCTCTACAGTTTCTGCGAGTCCACCTGTCCCCAAGGCTCAAGCCCGCAGTCCGCATTGATCTTTGACTCCGATGGAAATCTGTACGGTACCACCGCTGCTGGGGGAACCTACGGCTCCGGGACCGTATTCAAACTGTCACCAGCCTCTTCTGGAGGTTGGACAGAAAGCGTTCTGTATAGCTTCTGCGCCACTGCGAACTGCGCCGACGGCGCGCATCCCACTGCTAGCGTGATCTTCGGCGAACGGGGCAAACTTTATGGAACCACTTCAGCCGGCGGCCAAAACCTCTGCAATGGCTCGGGCTGCGGAGTGGTTTTCGAGCTGCAGCGAAACGATAACGGCCAGTGGAGCGAGAACGTTTTATACGCCTTCACCGGAGGAAACGATGGCGGTTCACCGATTGCGGGTTTGGTCTCCGATTCTTTCGGTCATCTCTACGGCACAACTTGGCTGGGCGGAGCTCAATCGTCAGGCGTTGTCTTCGAATTAACTCCCGTTTCCGGCGCCTGGGAGCAAAGCGTGCTGCACACTTTTTGTTCTGCGGTGTCCTGTTCCGACGGCGCTTATCCATGGGCTACCTTGATCCTTGGCCCCGACGGCAGTCTGTACGGCACAACAACCCTAGGTGGCAAAGAGACGTACGCAGTTGGCCTTGGCTATGGCGTCGTCTTCAAGCTGGCGCTGACTTCGGGAGTATGGAGCGAGAGCGTGCTCCAAGCCTTTGATGGCCAGGATGGCGAAGGTCCGTATGACAGCGTGATCATCGACTCGCTCGGGAATCTCTATGGCACGACCTCGCTGGGAGGCGATTATTCCTGCAATTCGGTCTACGGTTGCGGCTTGGTTTTTGTGTTGCGGCCAACTTCCGGTGGCGGCTGGGAGGAAGCCGCGTTGGTTGTTTTCAGCGGAGGAGATGAAGGCTTGGGTCCTTATGCGAACTTGGTCATGGATCCCCGAGGTCACCTTTACGGCACCACGGAATACGGTGGCGCCCGCGGACTCGGCACTGTCTTCGAGTTACAGTGAACAACATGGACGAAATGGGGAGCGCCTGCTCCCCACTTTGACCAATGAATATTTTTCTGCGATACACTCACTGCTACGAACACTGCTCCCAGCAATTCATCTCGTTTACCAAACTTGACAATGAACCCTGCAAGTCCCCTCGGTCCCTGTACTTCCGCTTGGTCGCAGCTAGCGCAGCCTGCACAGTTTTTCCCCATCGGACGCGGAACAGGTTAGAATTAGAGAACCCCGGCCCCGGCGGTTTTGCATCCAATGGCTATGTATTCCGGAAGTGCGATCAGCTCTAACAGTTTTCTCGCAATCAATTCCAGCGTCATCAGGTCAAGCATGAATAGAATTTTTCGCCTAGCTTTGGTGTTCTCATTCCTCGCCGCGGCGGTCGCGTCCGCGCAAACCAGTCCAGCTACGCCGGCTGAAAAACCGGCGGAGTCGAAATCCAGCGACTCTAAACCCGCGCAGGCCTCGCCCCACAAAGTGGACCATGCCGCCGCCTATTACCACTACACGGTGGCGCATTTGTACGAAGAACAAGTCACCGCCTACGGACGCAGCGAACTGGCGAACAAAGCGATGGAGGAATACCGTCTCGCCATCGATGCCGATCCCTCTTCCGAATTTCTGACCTCCGGCTTGGCGGAGCTCTACGTGAAGACTGGCCGCATTCGCGATGCCGTTCTCCAGGCGCAAGACATCATCAAACGCGATCCCAACAATCTTGAAGCTCACAAGTTGCTCGGCCGGATTTATCTGCGTTCTCTCGGCGATATGCCGGGCAACGGCAACGGCTCCGAGAACGTGCTCAAACTGGCCATCGAGCAGTACGAAGAGATCGTCAAAATTGAGCCCACCAATGTGGATGACCACCTGCTGCTCGGCCGTCTCTACCGTTTGAACAATGATCTGCAGAAAGCGGAAGATGAGCTCAAGATCGCAGTCAAGCTGGGTCCTGATTCGGAAGAAGCCGTCACTACTCTCGCTCTGCTCTACACCGATGAAGGCGACACGGCTCACGCTCTGCAGGTGCTTAGCGCGGTGCCCGATACCGGCCGCTCCGCCAAGCTGTATGCCGCGCTCGGCGCCACTTACGAACAGCGCAAAGATTATAGAAGCGCGATTGACGCCTTCAAACACGCCATACAGTTGGACCGCGACAATCTCGACGCCATTCGCGGCCTGGCTGAAAATCTCTTAAACGATGGCCAGATCGATGCCGCGCTTGATCAGTACAAAGTGATCGCCGATGCCAATCCAGAGGACGCTCAGACCTATCTCCGCATCTCGGAAATCTATCGCCGCCAGGGCAAATATGATGAGGCGCTCGAAAGTTTGAAAAAAGCCCAGGACATGGTCCCCGATGCGCTGGAAGTTCCTTACAACATCGCCGTGGTTTATGAGGCTCAGGGCCGTTACGACGAAGCCATCAAGCTTCTGCAGGATCTGTTGAAGAAAACCGAGAAGACCGACAGCGCCTACTCGCAAGCCGACCGCAACAATCGCGGAATCTTTATCGAGCGCCTGGGCATGATCTACCGCGATCAGGAAAATTATCCTGCCGCAGTCGAGGCCTTCCGCAAAATGATTCCGCTCGGCGATGACAACACGAAAACCGGTTATCAGGACGTCATCGATACTTACCGCGAAGCCAAGGAATGGCCGCAGGCTACTGCCGCCGCTAAAGAAGCCGTACAAAAGATGCCCGGCGATCGCGAACTCCGCATGGTGCTCGACGCCCAACTCGCAGATACCGGCGACCCCAACAAACCTCTCGCCGACGTACGCTCCTTGCTCACCGGCAAGCCTGAAGATCGCGAAGTCTATGTCCGGCTGGCCATCATGTATACGCGCCTCAAGCGGTGGAGCGATGCCGAGGAATCTCTCAACAAAGCCGAATTGCTTTCCACCAAGGCCGAAGACAAAGAAAACATTTCTTTCCTTCGCGGTTCCACCTATGAGCGCGAGAAGAAATTCGACCTGGCGGAGACGGAATTCAAGAAGGTGCTCACCGCTAATCCTCAGAGTGCCGTTACTCTCAATTATCTCGGATACATGAATGCCGACCGCGGCGTGCAACTCGAAGAATCCCTGAACCAGATTAAGCTGGCGGTGAGCCTCGATCCCACCAACGGCGCTTATCTGGATTCTTTGGGATGGGCCTACTTCAAACTTGGCAAGTACGATCTCGCCGAAGAGAGTCTCAACAAGGCGTCCCTGCGGATGAGTTCCGACCCAACCGTGCAGGATCATCTCGGCGATCTTTTCCAGAAGACAGGCCGCCTGAAACTGGCCGCCGCTCACTGGGAACGCGCCGTCGAGGAATGGAATAAAACCGTTCCCGCCGAAGTCGAGACCGATCTGTTAGTGGCCACGCAAAAGAAGCTCGACGCCGCCAAGGTACGACTGGCCAAGGAAGACTCCCAGAACCAGTAAGCAATACCGAGTACCTAGTCCCGAGTACCGAGCAAGACGATTCGTTCTCGGTACCCGGTACTCGCAACTCGGTACTGCTACCTGTTAAACTCCCAGCATGCTGGCCGGCTACGCCGTGCAAGTGGAACTTTCCCGCGGACGCCGCTTCCCTGAACCGCCTCATCCCTATCGCAACGACTACCAGCGCGATCGTGATCGCGTCATCCACGCCCGCGCCTTTCGCCGCCTGGTCGATAAAACGCAAGTTTTCACGCGCCGCTATTCCGACCACTTCCGCAACCGGCTCACGCACACCATTGAAGTCTCGCAGATCACGCGCACCGTCGCGGCCGCCCTCGCTCTTAACGTCGATCTCGCCGAAGCGCTGGCCCTGGTGCACGATCTCGGCCATCCTCCCTTCGGCCATGCCGGCGAAAAGGCACTCGACTCTGCCATGCGCGAACATAACCTGTTCTTCGATCACAACCTGCACGCCCTGCGCATCGTCGAGGATTTCGAGCAGCGCTACGCCGCCTTTCGCGGCCTGAACCTTACTTTCGAAGTCCGCGAAGGCATCATCAAACACTCGCGCGATTACGATCCGGCGCAGCATCCGGAGCTCGCGGAATATTTACTCGACCAGCGTCCTCCCCTCGAAGCCCAGCTCGTCGACTTAACCGATGAAATTGGCTACAGCACCGCCGATCTCGATGACGGCTACGAAGCCCATCTGCTAACGCTCGACCAGATTCGCGAAGGCGTGCCCGTCTTCGAACGTTTCTTCCGCGAGGTCGTTCAGATTTATCCCGATGTGCCCGGCAAGCTGCAATTCAACGAGGCCCTCAAACGCGTGTTCAATCGCATGGCCGGCGATCTCATTACCCACACGCAAGCCCGGCTGAAGCAAGCGGGGATCGAAACTCTGGCCGATGTGCGCGCGCACAGAGATCGGCTGGCCGCCTTCAACCCCGAAGTGGAAGCCGAGCGCAAGCAGATCAAGGACTTCCTCTACGAAAATCTCTATTACAGCCCCTCGCTGGCGGGAGAGAAGGACGACGCCGAACGCATCGTCACCGAACTGTTCGCCTTCTGGATGAGCAACCCCTCAGCCTTGCCGCACTACTACCAGGAGAAAGCGGAACAGGAATCCCTGCCCCGCGTAGTCTGCGACTACATCGCCGGCATGACCGATCATTTCATCATCGAACAGCATGAAAAGCATTGCGGCAGTGCGCGCTGAGGCACGCGCTAAAGCAGCACATAGCCCTGCATGCTGTTGCGTTACTGCGAAGGAAGTGTTTTTTTATTGCGGCCTCCTCATCGGGAGAGATCCCACCTCAGTTGGAGAGTTACGGACCGAAACATCGGGGTCTGCTGATTGGCGAAAAATCCCGAGTACACTCATTTGCCCGGATCGGCTAGACCCCAGGGCCAGGGTTGAGACGAACCCTGCCAGAAGCTGATGTCAATATCGGCAAATCTAACCACCTCCAGATCAAGATTGACATCAGACCGATGGTAAATCTGAAATGAGTAGGTCCTGACCAAGCCAACTGAAGATCCGTGTCGGCGTTCTCGTTACTGAGAACGTAGGCTTTTGAAATCATGCCGCTTGGATAACTGAGAATATCAAAGGGCTTTCCGCGGTTCACGGTCCCATTGAGCTTCCTTAAACTTACGGTCGTTTCAACCCATGCCGAACCGAAGCCACCCCATTGCCTCGTTCGCGCCGTTGCGACCCAGGCTCCCCCCGGCGCGAGAACGTCTTTTTCCCATACTGTTGGATCATTGTGGCAACCTGATAGCATCGCCAGAGCCGCAACACCTGTTGCCGCTGATATCATCCGAGCAGTTAATCTGCTTGCAATCGTCATAACCGTCATCTTCTCATAAGCTGTCGTAACATCCCCACTGCACTCATCGACCGGTCTTTCGATGTCCCTAAATCTCCCTGTGCGACTGCCTCACCGAGCTCCCGCCACCGCCGCCACCACATCAAACAAAATCCTCGGCCCCCGTCGCACTTCCTCCACGCGAATCCGTTCGTCGTTTCCATGCTCTGTGTTGCCTTCTTCGTCAGTCGCCGTGTAAGGATTGAAACCATAAGCGTTGATCCCCAGCGGACGATAACGCTGATTCTCCGTATACCCACTTGTAATGTGCGGCACCACCGGAGTGCCCGGAAAATACTTTGCCGAGACTGTACGAATGGCCTCGTACAACGCCGTTTTCGTGGGCGAGTAGTTGGCTTCGCGAAACTCCGCGTTCAGTGGTTCCACTGTGACATTCGGATCGTCCACCACGAGCCGGATCTGATCCAGCAGCGCCTTCGGGTTTCCGCCCGGCAAAATACGCACATCCAGATTCGCCCAGGCTTCCGGCGGAATCACGTTGGTCTGCTCCGAGCCGCCCATCATGGTGAGCGAGATGGTATCGCGCAAAAGAAAATTCAGCGCCTCATCCTTCTCCACGTCCTGTTGAAACTTTTTGTCCTCGATGGCTTTGCGGATGTTGCGATACTCCCGCGCCT
>PKVZ01000084.1 GCA_003131635.1 Acidobacteriaceae bacterium | reverse complement strand
CTGCGGGCGATGTTCGTAGCGTTCCCCGGGCTGGCCTCGCGTTTTTATCTTTCGCTGGCAGTCATACTGGCACAGCGGCTGCGAGTCACTTCCAAAGAGTTGGCGCGCGAGATGGCACTGCGTGATCGCCGCGAGAAACAAATCTCCTCAGGGGATAAATAATTGGGGATCAATAACTCACTTACGGAGTGGTCACCATCGGCAGTTCAATAAAACTTGCCTGCCCGGGCGCGTGATACACACGCTGCGTCGCTTTGCGGTAATCCTCCTGCTTCGCCCAGAAAATGTTGGGAACGAAAGTTTGCGGATTGCGGTCGTACAGCGGGAACCAGCTGGATTGAATCTGCACCATGATGCGGTGTCCCGGCAGAAAAACATGATTCGCCGTGGGCAGGTTGAATCGGTAAAGCAACGGCTGGCCGGCGGCGATGGGCTTGGCGGCCTCCAGGCTTTCGCGATAGCGGCCGCGGAAGATATCGGCGGAAATCATCAACTGATACCCGCCCATCGCAGCGTCCCCCGCCACTTCGTCGGGATAGACGTCGATCAACTTCACCACCCAATCGGAATCCGTGCCGCTGGTGGAAGCGACAAGGTTCGCCACCGGCTGTCCGCTGATTTTCATCGGCGCGGTCAGCACGTCAGAAGTGAAGACCACGACGTCGGGGCGTCCAGAGGCTTCGCGCTGGTCGTCGACCAGCCACTCCGGCCATGTCATTCCGCTGCCGTATCCGATTTGCTGAATGGGACGCGCGCGGAACGGTACAGGCTTCGCAGGGTCGGAGATATATTCGTCAAATGCCGCGTCGCCGGATTTCGGCGCGGTCAAGCTCAGTTTCAATCCAGCTTCGAGATAAAGCGGCGTCGGTTGGAGTCTACATCCGCTGGCGCATCCGGCCGGCCACGTGGGCAAATGCCGCCATGAGTTCGTTCCGGTTTCAAACGCGATGACGGGCGCGATGTCTGCCTTGGGCGCATCATCTTTCAGATATCGATCCAGGAACGGCCGCAGAATTTCCCGCCGGAAGTAAAGGCCGGTGTCGCTATTAAATTTGATGGCTCCGAGCGAGCTGCCATCGCCGATCTCCTGTCCGTGATGCCAGGGGCCGAGCACGAGAAACAATTTGTCTCCGTTCGCATCTCTTGCCTTCAGCGCTTTGTACACCGCAGGCGCGCCGTAAATATCCTCCTGATCCCACAGGCTCGCGACCAGCATGGTCGGCACTTTCAGCGGCTGCGCCGCGAGAATGCGATCCATCGCCTGCTCCTGCCACCACGCATCGTAACTGGGATGATCCAAAAGCTTGCGCCAGAATCCGACTTGATCGAGGCCGTGGCGGCGTCCCAGTTCGCCCGCCGAGACCGACTCCATGAAAACGTCGTAGTCGTCGAAATGATTGGTCCACCACTTTTCTTCGTTGCCGCGCGTTGCCTCCTGCTCGTAGATGTAATTCATGCCCTGTTCGCGGAAGGCGCCATTGTGNNAACCAGTCGTCGCCCATCCAGCCATCGACCATGGGATTCATCGGCACCGCGACTTTCAGCGCGGGATGCGGATTCACCAGCGCCATCAGGGTGGTAAATCCGTCGTAGGAAATTCCGAGGATACCGACTTTGCCGTTGCTCTCGGGAACATTTTTTACCAGCCAATCGATGGTGTCGTAGGTATCGGTCGAGTGATCGACCGGAGTGGGATTCAACGGCCCGTGCAGCGGGCGATTCATCACGTAATCGCCTTCGGAGCCGTACTTGCCGCGGATATCCTGCACCACGCGAATATAACCGCCCTCGACGATCACTTCGGTCGCATTGTCATAGCCATTAAGAATCGGCCCCAGGTGCGCACTGGCAGCTTGACTAGTTTGCGCCGTGGCGCTGTAAGGCGTGCGCGTAAGCAGCATCGGCGCATTGTGCGCTCCTTTGGGCAGAACGATAACCGTGTGCAGCTTCACCCCATCGCGCATGGGAATCATCACGTCGCGCTTGATGTAGTCGAACCCAGTCTGGACCGGCGTGAGCACGGCCGGAGTCTCGCTGGGCAGATCGGCAGTCTGGGCGGGGCACGGAATAACAGATAACAGCGCGCCAAAAACCGCGGCGAGAACAACTACGTGACGAAGACGAAAAATTGCAGACCGCGAACCTTTTTCCCAAGACCCCAAACGACCACCCAGTTTTTTCATGCCTCTCCTCGCGAATGAAGAGTGTACTGGTGGAGAGCGTTTGGAACAACTGGCACGGAGCCGAAAACTTAATCGCNNCGCGCCATGCCGACGGTATTACGCTCCGGCCCTTTCCGGTTCTACTTCTACAGCCATGAACCGAACGAGCCGCCGCATGTTCACGTAGACCGCGACGATGCCTCGGCGAAATTCTGGCTTGACCCGGTGCAACTGGCGGCAAACTTTGGATTTCGTGCCCACGAGCTGCGCGAGATACAATTGACCGTAACCGAAAATCGGCGCCGGTTATTGGAGGCTTGGGATGAGTTTTTCGGCAGCAACGGCGGATGAGCGGGTTCTGGACGTCGCATTCAGTGAAGACGCGCTAAGCGTATCCCTGCGCGACGGCCGAGTTATCACCGTGCCGCTCGTGTGGTATCCCCGGCTGCTTAACGCCACGCCCGCCCAGCGCAACAACTGGAAAATCGCCGGCGGAGGCTACGGCATCCACTGGCCCGAACTCGACGAAGACCTCAGCACCGAAGGCTTGCTCCGCGGCGCGCCGGCGCCGAAAAGCCATGCGCGGGTAAATTCGGACACAACCAGTAGCTCTTGACGAACCCCTCCCGCCCATATACCATCATAAGGATAACTTTGCCTTTCGGGGCAAAGCGGAATTTCATGCAGAGTGGCTGAGGGACGAGCCCTGTGACGCCACGGCAACCGGATCNNATTTGCATTCCGACCTCTTTTCCCATTTCCTGGAAAAAGAGGCCTTCGTATTTTAGGGCGCTTTTTCCTGGGCCGCTCGTCCTCCAGCTACTCGTGCTGTCAAAGAAAGCGAGTAGCCCAATGGCTCAATACGAACTGCGCTGCCGGGAATGCGGACGAAGCTGGGGCAACCAGCCTCGCTCCATCTGCGACGAGTGTTTCTCTCCTCTCGAAATCACTTACGACTACGATTCGATCCTGGCCTCCATCGCCCAAGGAACATTTAGCCGGGAGCGCGTTGCGCAACGGCCGCCGAACATGTGGCGCTATTCCGAACTGCTGCCGCTGCCTGCGGGTTTTGAGCCGCGACTGCCGGTTGGGTTCACGCCGCTGTTTCAGGCGCCGCGTCTGGCGGCTCGACTGGCTGGTAACGGCGATGCGAAGACTGCCGCGGATCATCTCTACCTTAAGAATGATGCAGTCTGTTTGCCCACGCTCAGTTTCAAGGATCGCGTCGTAGCCGTAGCGCTGGCCCAGGCGCAGGCTTTCGGATTCGATACGGTCGCGTGTTCCTCCACCGGAAACCTGGCCAATGCCGTGGCAGCGCATGCGGCGCGCCTGGGACTGAAAGCCTGGATCTTCATTCCATCCGATCTCGAGCCGGCAAAAATTCTGGGCACGCAAGTCTTCGGCGCGAATGTAGTCCGCATCGCAGGCAACTACGATCAGGTGAACCGCCTCTGCTCGCAGATCGCCGAGGAGCGCCGCTGGGGCTTCGTCAATGTGAACCTGCGTCCCTACTACGCCGAGGGATCGAAGACGGTTGGCTTTGAAATCGCCGAACAACTGGGTTGGCGTCTGCCCGATAACGTGGTTGTTCCGATGGCCGGCGGATCGCTGATCACAAAAATCAAGAAAGCGTTCGACGAACTGGGCAAGCTCGGCTTGGTCGAAGAAAAGCCGGTGAAGTTTTTCGGCGCGCAGGCCACTGGATGCTCTCCGATTTCAACCGCGGTGAAAACCGGCAGCGCGGAGATCGAACCGCAGAAACCGGCGACCATCGCGCGTTCACTCGCCATCGGCAATCCCGCCGACGGGCACTACGCCATCAGGACGATCAAGCACAGCGGCGGATGGAGCGAGGACGTCAGCGATCCTGAAGTCATCGATTCGATCCGCCTGCTAGCCGAGACCGAAGGCATCTTCACCGAGACTGCTGGAGGCGTGACCGTGGGCACGGCGGGCAAACTTTACCGTCAGGATCGAATTCTGCCGGAAGAAACGACGGTGTTGTGCATCACTGGGAATGGCTTGAAGACGACGGATGTGCTCGCGGGCGTTTATGAAATCGAGCGCCCCATCGCGCCTAAGTTGGCCGAGTTCGAAAAGTATCTGCACGAAACGCTGGATACGGTCGAGGTCGCGCAAGAGGCGACGGTGGGCGCATAGGCGGAGGACGAAATGGCGATCACGGTACAAATTCCAACCGCGCTGCGGCGGCACACTGCAGGCGTAAGCTCCATCGCGTGCGGCGCCGCGAACCTGGGAGAACTGTTCTCCGTCCTCGACGAGAAATTTCCCGACTTGAAGCCGCACCTGCGCGACGAAGCCGGACAGTTGCGCCGCTTCCTCAACATATATGTGAATGAGGAAGACATACGTTTTCTGGGCGGGCCGGCTTACGCTTTTCAAGAAGGCGATGAAGTCCTGCTGGTGCCGTCGATCGCCGGCGGAGCGCGGTAAAACCCGCGGCTTGCGCGAACTCTACGGTTGCCGAGTACTCACGCTGATAATTTGCTGCAACGAACCCGGTCCCTCGCGACGGATTTGCTGCACTGCACCTTTTTCCATGTGACTTTGCTGCGACGCTGACGGCTGCGCCGTGAAGGCCACTCCATCGTTAACCTGCGCGCAATCCATACGCAGCGTGCCGTTGTCGTTGAACACCAATCCATAAAAGCGCAGCGTGCTGCCGGCCGAGAGTGGCTGTGTGTTGAGCATTTGGGTGTTGCTGTCGACATAGACTTCAATCTGGCTTGGATTGTTCTCCACTGTGGTTTGCCCGGGTTGTACGGCGAGCATGGGGAACAAGTCGTAAGGCGCAAGCGATACCGTGTAGTCGGTAAAGCCGCCGCTGGTCGAGGATCCGGCGACCGTACCGTCGATCGTCTGCGGCATGAGGGTCATCGTAGTCGCGACGGGGTAGGGGAGGTCAACGGAGAACGAAGCGATAGAGGAATACACCTCCTGGCCCGGAACCATGTTGGAAGCGGTGAAGCTCGGCACAAAGGGCAGGCTCGCTAGATTCGTTAGCTGGCCAGAAGTTTGAAAAATGGCGCTCCCGAAGTTTAGCGATCCAAAGCCGCCCACGTAGCCTGGAAAATCCTTGCCTTGCTGCTCGCGAGCGTGCATGCCAATAATCGAGACCGAGGGAGCCACTTCCAGCAGCGGACCGCGGAACACGTCGGCGGCGGACGCGTCTTCTACTGCGATGCGTGCTGCTAGGACCGAGCCATCGAGTTGGATCGCTCCGTCAAGATTCACGAATGTGCCGACCGCCAAGGCAGAAAAGTTGCCGATGCCCTGATACACCGTATTGTTGTCGGAGTTGATCGAAAGTGTTCTCGGGCCATCGGCACTGGGCACAGATAGCGCAAAGCTGTTCGCGGTTGTTCCCATAGCTGCCATCTGCCCGTCGAGGCTCGTGACTCTGCCGTTCGCGGCACTCGTCGGCGAGGCCGACAAGGTGAGGGGTATCAGACTGAACGTCGGCGTCATCGAAAAGCCAGTGAATCCGTCGACGTTAACGCAGTCTCCGATGGTCGCCGATTGCGAGACTAACAGGTTGAGGGAGAGAGCCATGCTTGTGCCGGTCACCGTAATGGGCGAGGGTAAAGTCACGCTATCGGCGGATGTCGGAGGCAAGAGGCTATAAAAAGCGGAACTCAGCGTCTCTTCTCCATCCGACGGACCGAGGGCAATGCAAACGAATTCACCATCAGTGAGGATCACGGTTGCACTCGTGTAAACACCTTGCGGAATGCTGGCGTTAACCAGTGGCTCGGCGGTGCCATTGATGTGCATGAATTCGGCTCCCGTCCCCGGTCCCGAGGTCGGCGCCGAAAGCAAAGTAGCTGTCTGGCCCGACTGGCTGGTCAGAGTAATGCTTTGAAAGCCGAGATCGAATTCCGCCAGCTGATCGTTGGCTGTGCTCGACACTACTACCGTCACCGACGTGCTCCCGGTCAGCGGCGGGGGCGTCGCCATGTTTCCGCTCGAGCCGCAGCCGGTGGAAAAGATAGCCGCGGCAACAATCACTATTAAGAGGATGGAAAATACCTGACGGGGAGACGAAGCGGCCAAGCTCATAAATCCTCCGGTGTGGCAGCCCGAGGTCGGAGCCCTATATTCCTGGTCAACGCTGCCGCGTGGCCAGATTCACGGCGCAAATCAACACACGGAGTATAGCGCAGAAATTATTAGTTGATCCATAGATTTGTAGTCTCCGCGTAAAAGTTCGTAAAAGAAACGTGACTTGCGTGATGCAGCTTGATGTATAATCTAACTAACTGGTTAATTAGTGCAATGCCGAAAGCTCCTCTTCACCGTCGCCATCCCCGCATGGGCTCCCGCGGCCAGCCCGAGGAAAGCCGCGCCGCCATCCTGCAGGCTGCGGCGAAGGAATTTTCCGAAAACGGCATTGCCGGAGCTCGCACCGACGCCATCGCCCGCCAGGCACGCGTCAACAAGGCTCTGCTTTATTACTACTTCAAAGACAAGGAAACGCTCTACGGCGCCGTGCTCGATAGCGCCTTCTCCGGCATGAAGACAAGTGTCTTCCAGGTGCTCGACAGCGACTTGCCACCGCGCGAGAAGATCATGGCCTACGTTGGAGCCTATTTCGATTTCATCGCCTCCAACCAGATTTATCCCAAGCTGATGCAGCGCGAGATGATGCGGGCGCGCGAGGGTGACTCGCTTCATATCGACCGGCTGGTCAAGACTTACTTCCAGCCAATCTACCGGCGGGTGGGTGAATTGTTGCACAAAGGAATTGCGGAGGGCGAATTTCGCAAAGTCGATGCGGCGCACTTTATTTCTTCCATGGTGGCGATGATCGTTTTCTATTTCAGCAGCGCACCGGTGATGCAGCGGGTCGTGCGCTTCAATCCCCTCACGCCGCAGCGCATCGCCGAAAGACGCGCCGCAGTTATGGATTTTATTTCCGCCGCGCTGTTTCTGCCCTGTTCCAGCGCTGCGCCTTCTTCTCGTAAATCAGGAGTACGCCAATGAGTGCTCGTAACAAGTTCTTCATTCTTCTCGGCATCATCTTTGTGATCGCCGCGACCTATTATTTTTTCTCCACCGACCACTCCAAAGACCTGGTGCTGATCGGCACGGTCGACTCGAATCAGGTGATTGTCAGCGCGCAGGTGGAAGGCCGCATTCAGAAATTGCTGGTGGATGAAGGCACGCCGGTGAAGGCCGGTGATCTGATCGCCGTGCTCGATCCCTCTGAGTTACAAACCCAGGAATCCGCGGCCGACGCGACTATCACGAGCTTGCAACACAAAGTGGCGGAGATGCAGCACACCGAGCAATCTACTTCCGGTTCGACTTCGAGCGACGTAGCCAATGCGCGGGCCAAACTTGATTCGGCTAAGGCGCAGCTTCTGCAGGCCAAGGCTGCGCTTGACCGTACTGCGAGCGACAGCCGGCGCATGATCGAATTGGCCAAGGCCGGCGTCCAGTCCGACCAGGACCGCGTGCAAGCCGAAACCAATTTGCAGGCCGCGCAAGCGACCGTGCAAGCGCAGCAGGAGTTGGTGAAGGCGGCGGAAGCGGACCTGACCTCCGCCATTGCGCGCACCCAGCAAGCTAACGCTGCGAAGAGCACGGTGCAATCCACCGAGGCCGATCTCAAGAATGCCATCGCGCAGAAAAATCAGGCTGCGGTGCGGCTCGGCTACACCAACGTCTACGCGCCGGTTACCGGCACGGTGTCGGTGCGCGCGGCGCGGCAGGGAGAAGTGGTCAACATCGGCGCACCAATTGTGACCATCGTCGATCTGACGGACACCTGGGCGCGTGCCGCGATCCCGGAGACTTACGCCGACCACATCGGCTACGGCGACGTGCTGCGCGTGCGCCTGCCCGGCGGCACGATCACCAGCGGCAAAGTATTTTTCAAAGGAGTGGAAGGCGATTTCGCTACGCAGCGCGATGTGAGCCGCCGCAAGCGGGATATTAAAACCATCGTCTTAAAAATACGCCTGGACAATCCGAAAGGCGCCTTCGTGCCGGGAATGACTGCCGAGGTGCTGGTGTCGCCGGCCCAGATGAAGGGCGAGAGCAATGCGCAGAGCGCGGCGGCAGCGGGGCAGCAGTGATGGCCGAAATCAAGATCGAGCCGAATGGCGTCAGCTCTTCTGCCGCCGCGGGCTACGCCATCGAAGTGCAGCATATCGTCAAGAAATACGGTGACTTCACCGCGGTCGACGACGTCTCATTCAATGTGAAAGAGGGCGAAATTTTCGGCTTACTCGGCCCGAATGGCGCGGGAAAATCGACGCTGATCCGCATGATGACCACGCTGATTCCGATCACGTCAGGAATGGCGCGCATTGCCGGACACGATGTCGCAAAGGATCCGAATGCCGTGCGCAGAACCATCGGGGTGATTCCGCAGGCGCTGACCAGCGATCTCGATCTCACGGTGGAAGAAAATCTCAACATCTACGCCAAGCTCTACGACGTGCCCGCGAAAGAAAGAAAGCGCTCGATCGAGGAGTTGCTCGGGCTCGTCGATTTAACCAAGTGGCGCGATGCACAAACGAAGACGCTCTCCGGCGGCATGCGGCGGCGGCTGGAGATTGCGCGCGGGCTGGTGCATCATCCAAAAATCTTTTTCCTCGACGAGCCTACAACCGGACTGGATCCGGTTTCACGCGTGGCGGTGTGGGAAATGCTCGGCAACATCAAGAGCCAGCGCCAGCTCACCATCCTTATTACGACGCATTACATGGACGAAGCCGACCGGCTCTGCGACCGCATCGCCATCGTAGATCACGGGAAGCTGGTCGCTCTGGACACGCCGATGGCCTTGAAGGCCAGCGTGCCCGGGTCGAATGTAATTGAAGCGCAGTTCGAGAATCCTCCGGAAGATTGGGAGCAGCGGCTGCACACGCTCGATGAAGTGACGTCGGTGCAGCATGAAGGCGCGGGCATGTATCGAGTGCTCACCGGCAACGGTTCGCGCACTACGACTGAGCTGGTGGAAATGGCCGTGGGAGCGGGCGTGGCGGTGAAGTCGCTCTCGGTGCAGAACACCACGCTTGACGATGTGTTCGTGCATTACACGGGCAGGCAGTTGCGCGACGAACTGCAGAAGGCCTATGCCTTCGTGATGCCGCAGAGTCCGGGGCTGCGGCCATGAACTGCCTGGGGTTGAACTTATGAACCGGATGATGGCGATTGTCGAGCGCGAAATGCGCAAATTTTTCCGTTCGCCGGCGCTGATGCTGGCGTCGATGATTTTTCCCCTGGTACAGCTCGTCATTCTGGGTAATGCGTTCGGCGGCAAGATTCGCGACGCCCGGCTCGCTATCGTCGATCAGGACGGCGGCACGCAGGCGCTGAAGATTCGCGAGGCCTTCGATTCGGTACGCGCGAACATTCGCACCTTCGTACCCGTTTACTACAGCGACGAGAAAAAAGCTGTCGAAGACGTGCGCAACGGAAAGCTCGACGGCGCAGTCATCATCCCACCGCAATTTTCGCGGCGGGTCTACGAAGAGAACCATCCCCAAATTGGCGTGGTGGTGGATAACAGCGACAACTTCATGAGTTCTGCGCTGGAGTCGGAACTCACCGATCTGGTCAACTCCTTGAATCAGCCTGCGGTCGAGCCGCGTATCTTGCAGCAGACCGCGCTTGAAATTGTCGAACTTTACCCGTACATCGAATACATGAAATATCTGCTGCCCGGCTCGCTGGCGCTGGCGATGTTTGTCTCGGTAATGATTGGCGGCGGCATGCTCTATATCGACGACAAGGCGCGAGGCGTGCATGAAGGCTACCTGGTCACTCCCATCACCAAGCTCGAACTGGTGCTGGGACTCAACCTGGCCGGAGCCATCAAAGCGGTGATGACGGGCGTAATCATCTGCGTGATCGGGTCGTTGATTGCAGGTGTGAGCACGATTTTCAATCCGCTGACGATGCTGGGGCTGCTGGTAATGATCGTGCTGACGTCGCTGGCGTTCAACACGATGATGTTCCTGCTGATGGTGCGCATCGAAGATCCGCTGGTGCCGCGAGCCATGTTCGGCATTCTGAATACATTGCTATTTTTTCCCAGCGGGGCGATCTATCCCATCCAGGCGTTTCCGCCGTGGTTGCGGGTTATCGCCAGAGCGGATCCTTTTACTTACGCCGTGGATGGCTTCAAATGTTTGCTGCTGAAAGAGACTACTCTGGCGGCGGTTTGGGGCGACATGCTGTTTCTCTCAATCTTCGCAGCCGTTACGCTGGGGATCGCGATCCCGCTGTTCAAGCGCACGCTGTAGACGAATTTGTAATTTGGTAATCGGGTAATTTTGCAATTTAAGACCAGCGCGAAAGGGATTGAAAATTACAAAATTACCCGATTACCAAATTACAAATTCTCCCTGGAACTTTTGACTTATTGTCCGAGTCCGTTATCCTAGAGAGTCATGACTCTCCTGGACGCCAAAGAGTACCATCCTGAAAAAGAGCGGAAGAAAAGAACCCGCATCATTTCGATCATCGTTCTTATTTTGGTNNAGATTCTTTTCCGCGCTGCAAAAACAGGACTTCGAATCCGCCTACGGCATCTACTACCGAGACCCCGACTGGCAGCACCATCCCGAGAATCACTCACAGTATCCTTTCAACGAATTCAAGCAGGACTGGGGTCCAGGCGGGCAATGGGGCATCGTAAAGAGCTATCGGATTTACGGCGAGAGCAACTGCCCCGGCGGTGGCAGCGGAGTAGTCATCGACGTGGTAGTGAACGATCGCACGCAGCATGCGCAGTTGTATGTGGACAAATCGGATAAGACGATCAGTTCTCCGCCCTGCGATCTGGAGTTTCACTAGATCGAGTTTCACGTGAAAGATTGGCGACCCGCAGAGGAAGAAACTTGATGGCGTTCTAAGCGCCGAAATGCGCCAGCGTCTTGTTCAGGGATGCCTCGTCCCCAANNCCATTTCACCGCGCCCGTGACCTGGGCGACCAGCGTTTCGCGCGCCCGCATTTCATCGCTCACTAAAGTTGCCTCAACATTACAAACGACCGGGTACACGGGCTTCTGGGTCCGCAGCGCGTTCAGGTCCGCTTCCAAACGGTCTTGTGCGGGCTTCATCAGAGAGCAGTGAAACGGTGCGCTCACCGGGAGAACTTTCGCGCGTTTCGCGCCACGCTCGTCCGCCAGTTTGGTTCCCCGCTCTACCGCGGCGGTGTTTCCGGAGATCACAATTTGCTCCGGCGAATTAATGTTCGCGGGTGCGCAGACTTCGCCTTGCGCCGCATCCCGGCAAACTGCAAAAACTTTCTCCAACTCCATGCCTAGAATTGCCGCCATCGTTCCCACTCCAACCGGCACGGCCTCCTGCATATACTTTCCGCGCTTGCGCACGGTGCGTAGCGCGTCCGCGAAAGTCATCGTTCCAGAGGCGACGTGCGCGGAATACTCTCCCAGGCTGTGCCCCGCGACAAAGCTCGGCCTCGGGACGCGTTCCTCGAGCACTCGCAACGCCGCAATCGACACGGCGAGAATCGCCGGCTGTGTGATTTCGGTCAGGCGCAACTGCTCCTCCGGACCCTCGAAGCAGACTTGCGACAATTTGTAGCCCAGCGCCTCATCGGCTTCGTCAAACGTCTGCCGCGCGATAGGGTACTTTTCATAGAGCTCTTTACCCATGCCCACGGTTTGCGAGCCTTGACCCGGGAAAATGAATGCGATTTTCGATTGCGAGAGTTGGGAAACGTCAGTAGATTCGTTCATGATTTAATTGCGGAATTATCGGGCCGGAATCACTTCAACTTCAGCCGGTGCAGGACGAAGCGCGGCCAGTCCTTGCTCGATCGACTCATTAATGTGCCGCTGAGAAAACTCCGCAGCCACGCGCACCGCATTCTTGATCGCGTTCGCGTTGGACGAACCATGCGTGATAATGCACACGCCCTTCAATCCCAACAGCGGCGCACCACCGTATTCCGTATGGTCGATGCGTTTCTTGAAATCCGAAAACGCGCTGCGGGAAAGCATGTAACCGACCTGCCGCGTGATCGTCGATCGCAGCGACTCCTTTAGGACGGTGCGCACCAGGTTGGCAACGCCTTCAGAAACCTTTAGCGCAACATTGCCTACGAACCCGTCGGCAACGATCACGTCAACATGGCCATTGAACAGATCGCGCCCTTCGACATTGCCGACAAAATTCAAGGGCAGCCGCTTCAATAGCTGGAACGACTCGCGCGTCAGTTCGTTGCCTTTGGTTTCTTCTTCGCCAATGGAAAGCAGCCCAACTCGCGGCGATCGCGCGCCGGCGAAACCGGTGCGGCCAAACTTGGGCCCGCCAAACATGGCCCGAAAATAAATCTCGCCCATCACGGCGAACTGTTCCAGGTTATGCGGCTTGCAATCCACATTCGCGCCCACGTCCAGCAGAATCGCGGCTGTACCGGGGGCTGTGGGAAACACCGCAGCCAGCGCCGGACGGTCTACCCCGGGCAACGCTCCCAACACCATTTTGGCGGAAGCCATAGCGGCGCCGGTATTGCCCGCCGTAACGAAACCCGCAGCCTGCCCTTCACGCACCAGCCGCAAGCCCACGCGCATGGAGGAGTCGCGCTTCGCGCGCACCGCCTGCACTGCCTTATCTTCCATGCTGATCACTTCGCTGGCATGGACAATTTCGATGGGCAGACGCAAGGCCGACGGGTGACGGTCGAGTTCCGCTTTGATCGTTTCTTCCGGACCGATCAGCAGCACGCGCACGCCGTAATTGCGCGCCGCATGAATCGCCCCTTCGACTTCAGGCTTGGGCGCCCGGTCCGAACCCATCGCATCCAGCGCGATCACGCTAGGCATGGTGGCAGGGAGTTAGCTGGCTTCTTCGACTTGCAGCACGTCGCGGCCTTTGTAGTAGCCGCACTTGGAGCAGGCGCGATGCGGCATCTTCTTCTCGTGGCAGTTCGGACACTCGGAAAGGGAGTGGCTCTTCAAAGCATCGTGCGCCCGCCGGGTGGAGGTGCGCTTCTGAGAATGTCTTCGTTTCGGATTAGGCATTGTATGAATTCCTCTCGCCAAGGCCGTTCGGCTTCGGCTGCAATTAATCTCCGATATTCCGGTCTCTAGTGCGCCAGCTTCCCGCGGATTTCCTTGAGCGCCGCCCACCGAGGCTCTTCCCAGGTTACCGCGCACGAACATTTTTCCAGGTTCATGTTCTTGCCACAGTGCGGGCACAAGCCTTTGCAATCGTCACGGCAAGTAAGTTTCAAGGGAACGGCCAGCAATATCTGCTCCCGGACCACATCGTCCAGCAGGATCCCCTCGCCTTCATAATAGCTGATCTCAGCCTCGGCGTCGGTCACTGAGATTTCATCCCGCCCGGCGTCCGCCCCCAGCGGGCGATACAACAGGTCGAACTCGCGCGTGACATCCTGAGTCAGAGGCTCCAGACAGCGCGCGCACTCGGACTCGAGGCTGGTCGCGAGCCGCCCTTGAATCCGTATATCTTTAATAATCTTGTGCTTACCGTGATGCTCTTCGACCAGATCAGCCCGCCCGCTGGTTTCGACCGGGGAAATTTGCCGGTAATCGGAGCCCAGATCAATCGCGCCCGGCTCAAACTTCTCCGCAAATTCGATCGGATGAAGTTCTAAGTCTTTGATTTCGAAGAACATCGGAAACCTCCGCGACTCCGCCTTGTGGCCCGCCAAGCCCGCGGAAGCACGCCAAGAAGGCGCAAGTACCGCAAGGAGCAATAATCAAGAATAAAGGGAGGGGGAAAGCAGTGTCAAGGCGCGGTCATGTGGGGTAGTGTCCTAATTAGGACACTACCTGGCGTCACCCGTTGAATCGGGCCTACTGAGTCTGATTCCCTTCCAAATCGCTGATGCGCTGTTCGTGAACTTCGGCGACATGAAGCAGCCGGGCTGTTCCTTCGGCAATCTCAGTGACCAGACCCTCCAGCCGCACGTTTCGCTTGCCCAGTCCTTTCATCTCCTGAGCGAACTGCTCCATGTGCTGATCGAGACGCTCCAGCCGCTTCTCATTGTCTCTGTGCAGCGAAGCCAGCAGTTCCATGCTTTGCGTGAGTGCCTCAAGTCTCTCGTCGATGTTCACGCCGCCTCCGCCATTATGGTTGAATTCTAAATACGTGCTGGCACGTATGTCAAGCAAATTCCTGCTTGCACGTATGGCTATTCTGTGCCATGATGCCAACATGGCTGAGAGCTACGCATCCCAATTCGCCCGCAAAGGCGGCCAGGCGCGCGCGAAGAAACTCACCCCGGAACAACGGAGCGAATCGGCTCGGAAGGCAGTCGAAGCTCGGTGGGCCAAACAGAAGAAACTCGTCGCCGCGATCACCGAAGGCACCAAGAAACTGTTAAAGAAAGCCCGCGCTAAGAAGCGCTCTCAAAGGCAGGCTCCCAACCAGCAACGTAATCCGTGAGACGCTACCAAACCACTTGATGGACGTGACTTAGAATGGAACACACCACACTTACGGCTGAAGAATTGCAACGCCGCCGCGAATTCGCCGAACGCATGGCGGAGTTCCGCGCCCATCAGCCCGAGAGTCCCGGTCCTTTTCCCACCGCCGAAGATATGATCCGCGAGGACAGGGATCGTTGAAACCAAACAAAAGTGAATGGTTCGAGAGCCGCGCCCCTCAGGCGGCAATCGCCGTCACATTGCTCGGCTTCCTCGCCCGCCTTTGGACGGCCTCCGGAACCTTCCTCAATCCTGATGAAGCGCTGCATTTTCGCCTGGCCAATCAGCCCTCGTTGGCTCTGGCTTATAAACAAAGTCTCACCGCGGCGCATCCACCGCTTCTCACCCTCTTGCTTTATTTCTGGCGCGCGCTGGGCACGTCAGAACTCTGGCTGCGCCTGCCCTCGGTGCTTGCCGGCGCCGTCTTTTGTTGGATGTTCTACAAATGGTTGAGCCAGGCCGCGGGCCGCCTTGCGGGCCTGATCGGACTCATCTTCGTCGCTCTGCTCCCGCCCATTATCATGATCGCGGCAGAACTGCGGCAGTACTCCTTGCTGCTGGCATTCCTGGCCAGCGCTCTGTATTTCCTGGACGAATCTTTTGCCGACAACTCCATCAGCGGCATGGCGGCATTTTCCATCTGCCTGTACCTCGCCATGCTGTCTCATTACTCGGCGTTCCTGTTCGCCGCCGCGCTCGGCCTTTATGCGTTGCTGCGAATCTTCACGAACCGCCCGCCCGCTCGCTTGATCGCGGCTTGGGCGATCGGGCAATGCATTGGCCTGGCACTCGCGCTGTTCTTGTATAAAACGCATCTTTCCCATCTGGGAACTGTCGAGTCAAGAACCGCGCTACAAAGCTGGATGAGCGAGTTCTATCTCCACCGTTTATTTTTCGATCCCACTCATGACAACCCTCTGCTGTTCCTCGTGGGCCACACCTTCGGCGTCTTTCAATATTTCTTCGGACAGCTTGCAGTCGGCGATGTCATGGGCCTCCTGTTCATTGTTGGAGTCGTCCTGCTGTTCCGCGGTAAGAGCTCGCCGGAGGATCGAACGGAGTATCGAACTTGGAGCCGCCCATTCGTCGTATTCCTGCTGCTGCCCTTTGCCATTGCCGCCGCCGTTAGCATGGCGCATGTATATCCGTACGGCGGCACGCGGCACGTGGCATTCCTCATTATTCCTGCCGTGGCTGGCGTGAGTGTGGCCATCGCGCGTCTGGCAGCGGAGCGATGGCGGCGCGGACTCGCGACCGCCGCCCTCATTCTCACTGCCTGCCTCGCCTTCGGCAAAGCACGGCCGCCCAAGATGGACCGTGCCGATCAAAGCCATGCGAACATGATGGCTGCGATGGATTTCGTACGGCAGAATATGAATCCGTCCGAGCTAATCTTCACCGATTACCAGACCGATCTTATTCTTGGTCACTATCTGTGCCAGCAGCGGCCCATTCTCGTCGATCCGTCCCTTGCCAACTTCGAACAGTTTTCCTGCGCCGGCCACCGCGTTGTTTCCGCGGATTACAAAACCGCATGGCAGTTCTGGGCGGACGATTTTCCCAAGCATTGGCAGGAACTCGTGCAAGCCTACAAGCTCAAGCCGGGAGATACCGTTTGGATTTTTCAAGCGGGATGGAGAATCGATCTTTCCCAAGAGTTGAAGAAGCACTATCCGGAATTTCACGACACGCGCTTCGAGTCGTTCGGCAGGAACATCGCAATCTTTAAAATGACCGTAGGGCAGCCTATGCCAGCGGTCGAAGCGGGCTTTGGGAAGGGCACGAGTTCACTCGTGCCGCTAAGCCATTCAAGACATATCCGCGATTTAGCGCCTGAGGCGGTCTTTTTGCTCCTCGGTGAGTTTTTCCGCAGCCGTTAATCCCAGCGCCCGAAGCGTGATCTCATCCGGCATGCTCCGCCCATCCTTTTTAGTGACTACTCCAAAGCTGCCCGAATAATCCCACATCGTCCAACCCATGCCATGTCGCTCCAGCGCCGTGCGCACGTCGTGAATCCACGCTTCACGATCATGCGGATCCGCGTACGCTCGATACACTCCAAACTCGTTGCACACCACCGGAACGCCACGCTGCCGGGCCCATTCCGCCACTTGCGTAATCTCAGCGTCGATGCGCTCCGCATCCCAGTGATCCTGGCCGTAGCGAATCACTGCCAGCCGATCTACCGCATCCGGCACATTTGCCGCCACCTTCGCCGCCGATTCCGGGGACGACGGATAATGCAGCCCCTTCACCCATTGCCAGAAATACGATCCCCACGTCGCGCCCTGATGCGTGAAGATATGCGGATCGTAAAAATGAAAGTTGTAGATCACGTTGGGATCGCGCAGCGGCTCCAGGAAAACCAGTTCGTCATCGTCGGACCAGCGCGCCCCGGCGGCGATGATGGTGTGCTGCGGCGCACCCTCGCGAATGGCCGTCGCCAGCTTGGCCTGGACGCCGTACCAGCGGTACCGGTCGGAAAATTCCGGCTCGTTCAGAATTTCAAAGAAGACCCGCTCCGCGTCCCAGGCGGAATAGTGCCGTGCCAGTGCCCGCCAGAAGTCGGCGAATTCCTGCACAAAGCTGTCTTCTTTTGCGAGTCTCGTTTTGAAGTCGCTCTCCGGATGCAGATCGATCGTTACCGCCATCCCCTGATCCAGAATCATCTTCACCGCAGCATCGAGATATCCAAAATACTCTGCGGAAATTTCGCCGGCCCGGTGGTCCGCCATCATGGGCTGCGGATTCACGCTGAGCCGCACGTGATCGAACCCCATCGATTTGATCAGCGCAATATCTTCCGCCGTGGTCCATGTTTGAAAATGGTCCTTCGTATACCCGCGCTTGTCGTAAACCTGAGCAAACCATTCGCTGGCGTTGATGCCATGCCGCAGCCGCGCCGCTCGTGACGCGGGAACGGTAGAAGAAGTCAGCGGAGCTGTGGAGGTCGAAACATTCTGAGCCGTCATTAAGCGCGGAGCGAACCCCAAACAAGCCACGAACGCAATCGAACGCACGATCCGCAAGCAGTTCACAGCTAAGACCTTCCTCGGCGATCTCGGCGACCTCTGCGGTAGAAAGTTTTCGTTCCGTGCCACACAGCTTCACCCCAAGATCGGCAATGCCCGAATCCTTTTNNGTGGGCGCCTCAGCGCTGGGCACGGCATAGACTTCCACGGCCGGCGTCTCTTCCATGCGAAGCGGCGCGTAGTCGTCAAAATTTCCCTGCACTACGCGTCCTTTTTCGATGGTAATCTTCGCGCGCAAGGCATTGCTTAGCGCGTACACCACTCCGCCCGGAATCTGCTGCTCCAAAATACTTGGATTCACCACCTGCCCGCAATCCACCGCCGCGACCACGCGATGCACGCGCGGCGTATCCTTCTCCATGCTGATTTCCACCACTTCGGCCACGTAAGAAGAAAAACATGCGAAGCATGCGATCCCACGAAATCGTCCGGCAGGCAGCGGATTCTTCCATCCTGCTTTGTCGGCCGCCAGTTGCAGAACAGCGCGCATTCGCGCCGTATGCCATGTCGTCACAAAAAATGGAATGTCCTGATCTTTATCTTTGCTCAGCATGTGCAGCCGGTACTCCAGCGGATCTTTTCCCGCTGCCGCGGCCAGTTCATCGATAAAACTCTCGCTCGCAAAAGCCGCCTGCAGCGCGTAAACCGACCGCATCCAGCCCAGCGGCACCGCCGTTTCCGCCGGCACATACTCCAGTAAAACATTGGGCAATGCGTAAACCAACGCCGCCTCGTCCGCCAGATCCGGATCGATTCCATTCGGTCCCGGCTGTCCTTTTTGCCCGCTGATCGAGGGCGCGACGATGCGATGCGTGAACGCCACCGGCCATCCCGCTCCATCCACCACGGCGCTCAACTGATGCAGGCTCGCCGGCCTGTAAGTCGAAAACCGCATATCGTCCTCACGAGTCCAAATCACTTTCACCGGCGCCTGCACTGCTTTCGAAACCTGTGCCGCTTCCACCGCATAGTCGTGCTCCAGCCGCCGCCCGAATCCTCCACCCATCAAAGTAACGTTCACCTTCACCTGGTCTGGATCCAACCCCACGGCCTGCGCCACCGAGTCGCGACAATCTTGCGGCACCTGCGTAGGAGCCCACAATTCGCACCTCGACCCCTGAAAGTACGCCGTGCAGTTTCCCGGCTCCATGGGCGCGTGAGCCATGAACGGCAATTGATACTCCGCCGAAAGCCTGCGCCCCGCGGCCTTTGAGACATCGCCCGCTGAATACAAGCTCGCGCCCTTCTTCGCCGCCTGCTTCAGCGATTCCATCACTGCGGCGGTGTTCAGGTCTTTATTCGGCCCGTCATCCCAATTTACGTTCAGCAGGCGGCGGCCTTCCATCGCGCCCCAAACGCTATCGGCCACCACTGCCACGGCAGAATCGCCGATCTTGCCTGTGTAACTCACACCGGCAATCTTTTTCGATTCCTTATCGTCGAAGCTCTGCAACTTTCCGCCGATCGTCGGACAGCGCGACAGGACTGCGTACTTCATCCCCGGCATTCGGAAGTCGATGCCGAACACAGCCTCGCCCTTCACCTTCGAAGGCGTGTCCACGCGCGCCAATCGTTGTCCAACAATTTTGTAGTCCTTGCTTTGCTTCAACGATACGTCGGTAGGAATTGGCAAGGCCGCGGCCTTCGCCGCGAGTTCGCCATAGCTAAGTTGCCGCTTGGACGCTCCATGCAGAATATTTCCATTCTGCGCCGCGCAGCTCGAGCGCGGCACACCCCAGGTCAGCGCCGCCGCCGAAATCAGCATTTCCCGCGCCGCCGCTCCCGCCCTGCGCATCGGATCCCATGTCGTCCGCACGCTCGCACTCCCGCCCGTGGTCTGATCGCCGTAGAGCGTGCTCGCTCCCGCTTGTTCGATTTCTATCTGCTTCCAGTCCGCTTCCAGTTCCTCGGCCAGAATCATAGGCAACGCCGTGCGCACGCCTTGTCCCATCTCCGAGCGCGCCACCACGATGGTGATCTTGTTCTCCGGTGTGATCCGCAGATAAGCGTTCGGAGAGAAAACTTGTTGGCTTGATTTCGTCCCGTGCGGCAAATAGAAGCCCACCACCAGTCCAGCGCCGGCGGCAACTCCCGCCACAACAAACTCGCGCCGATTCATTCCTGATGCGCCCGGGCTCATCGCGCACCTCCCGCCGCCACAGCGCCGCCGCTGGCAGCCCGGCGAATCGCCTTTCGAATCCGTTCATAGGTGCCGCACCGGCATAAATTTCCGTTCATGGCCTGCGTGATCTGCTCATCGCTTGGATTCGGCGTCTTCGCCAGCAGCGCCGCCGCCGTCATAATCTGTCCGGTTTGGCAGTACCCGCATTGCGGCACCTCTTCGGCGATCCATGCTTGCTGTAAGACGTGCGAGCCGTTCGCACTCAATCCTTCAATGGTCGTGATGCTTTTCCCCGCAACTTGCGAAACCGGTGTAGAGCACGACCGGATCGCCGCGCCCTCCACGTGAACCGTGCAAGCTCCGCACAGGCCGGCGCCACATCCGAACTTGGTTCCCGTCAGCGCCAGCGTATCCCGCAACACCCAGAGCAACGGAGTCTCCGGTGGAACGCTTACTCGCTCATCAGTACCGTTGACTCGTAACGTGATTTCAGCCATATTTTTTTTCAATGCCCAATTGCGCTTGGACATCATCCTACCCAAGCGGGAGGAAAAGTGGAATGGGCTTAACCGGGGAAAGCGCCCCAGCTTAAAGTTGCGCCGCTACTATGCCGATAGGAAATGCAGGCGTTCTCACGGTCTGCGATGAACCCGGCGATCATACATCCTGATCGTTTATCGAGCGTGTTTATCAAGTTCGCCAGTGCGTTTAATCGGGAGTAAAAATTGGAAGCCCAAAATCAACCCGCAGCCCGCCCTGTTCGGGAGATCCCCGATGCACGGCGGCAGCCCCGCTTCAAGCTTGCAGTTGATATCAGAATTAGCACCAAGACTTGCGGCGTGCTGCAAGGCCATACCGTGGATATTAGCGAATCCGGAATTTCAGCTTTGCTGAAGCTCGAGGTCCCCGTAGGTGAGTTCGTGGAGTTGCAATTTACCCTGCCCTTTGGCCCGGTCACGGTTTATGCGGTGGTTCGCCAGCGGAACGCTTTTCGCTACGGCTTCCAATTCGTTGAGTCGCATGCCATGCACGAAATAATCCAAAACACCTGCCGAAGCCTCAAGGTTGAACAATCGTTGTTCGGCGAAAAGCTCGGCGAGAAGTAGTAGTCCCTGCCGCTGCAACACTCGCNNATTCCAATTTGTTTGGCAAAAACCTGAAACGCGGGAATTTCAAACAGCCGTAATCCAATCTCTGCCTGCGGCAGATTCTCCGCATGCTCCGCGCCCGTCCCATCCCGCAGCGCCGTGCGCAGTTTTGCCGCGGTCGTGGGGTCGAAGCTTTCCGAGACTACCACGCTGTTGTCTTTCCAATGTTCCACGATCACAGCACCTTCCTCGGTGGCAATCTGCGCCACCGACACCGGACAGTTCGCCTCCGCACAAGGTGGCACCGTTTCCACTGTCGCACTGTGATAGCGCTGCGCCACCGCCCGGGCATAAAAGCTGGCAAACCATTCGGCGGCTTGCGGCGTTTTCCATCGCGAAAAATACAGCAAGGCCAGATCGCTTGTGCTGGGCGCAACCTCCGCCACTTCTTTATCTTTTCGACGGAAGGTCACATAGGCTCCGCCCTGCCATGCCGAAGAAATTTCATCGGCAACTTTTCGTTCGCCATATTGCTTCAGCAGGGCGCGCACATCCAGTTCGCCAATTCCGCCCGAATCGTACGCGTCATATTCATTGTTGAGTACTTCCCCCATGTCGGGAATGCGCACCGCAGGCAGTTTCTCTCCGTTAATGTATGCCGCCGGCTGCAACACTTCGTGCGAGTTCCGCGGCGGACGCGCGAACGCGCCCGCGAATGCCATCTTCTTTCCGCCCTTGTGCAGCAGCTCGCCTTCGAAGATCAAGCCTTCCTGGTAGGCAAAGCCTCCCATCTCGCGCAGGATCATCGGAGCGTCGTGCATGAGCTGAGAATCGATCACCGCTTTCACTGCCGGCTCTTCCATCTGGTAGATCAATCCGGGTGTGTCCTCCAGGCTGCGCCCCAAGGGTTTCAGCAGGTAATCCATATAGACCACCATGGCTTGCCCTTCCACCACGGCCTTGCGCGCGATTTGAATGTCGCCGTCGACGGGCGCACCGGCCGCTTGATTTCCCGCAGGCTTCGCCTTCATCCATTTCGCCAAATCGTAGTTCTGGTCCTGCAGCGCGTGCGTCAGCTCGTGCGCCAGAATCGGCTCCTGGCGGTCCGGAGGCACCCAGTTCAGCATGGAAATTGTTTTGGTCTCGTCGTCGTAATAGGCCGCAATTTCCTGCCCCGTGGACTTCACCAAAAATTCCTTCAGATTGAAATCTCGCGGCAAAAAGCCGAGCTTCTTCATGCTCACTTCGCTTTTCGCCAGGCTCTTGGTGAATTCTTCCTTCGCCATTTGGCCGCTGGCATACTTCTCCACATCGTCTTTGCTTACCAGGCGGCGCTTCACCGCGGCGTGCTTCGGCATGCCGGTATCTTCGGCCGCGAAGGCAAAAATCCGGTCGACCGACTCGAAAAGCTTCTTCGTATCCGCGTCCGTCATTTTGACTTCGTTGGTCGTGTCCTTGCGGAGCTTGCGGGCCACATCGCCCAGGCTCTGCCCGGAATCCGCCTCCTGGCCGAACCCGGAAACAGCGATCCAGACAGGAATGCAGATCGCAACCAAGCCACGCCGGCGCCAAAATGTTTTCATGAGCCCTCACTCACGGACGAGTTTGCACTTATGTCGATTCTCGTCGAGTCAGGCCGGCAACTCACTGCTTAAGTTGTGATTGAAATTACGAAGGTAAGCAA
>PKVZ01000159.1 GCA_003131635.1 Acidobacteriaceae bacterium | reverse complement strand
TTGCCGTTTTTTGACACTGCGCGCTGCCGAGACCGCTTCCTCTCGATCCTGGAACAGAGCCGCCGACGTTATCGATTCGTCGTCGTGGGATATGTGGTCATGCCGGAGCACATCCACCTGCTCGTCACCGAACCGGAGGTGGGAACACCCTCCACCGTGATGCAGGTGTTGAAGCAGCGAACGGCCCATGCTTTATTGCCCAAGCGCAAACGCCGCGACCGGCGCCAGCGCGACCTGTTCGCAGACGAACCGCAGCGCCGCGCCTTCTGGCAGGCGCGCTTTTACGACTTCAACGTTTGGACGACCGAGAAACGAGTGGAGAAGCTGAGGTACATCCATCGCAATCCCGTGAAGCGAGGACTGGTTGAGTTGCCTGAGCAATGGCGCTGGAGCAGTTATCGGTTCTATCTGCTCAAGGAGATTGGGCCTGTGCGGGTGAATGAGGGTTGGACCGAGATTTCGTTTCGGGGTCGAGCAGCATAAGACCGTTACTGCAAGCGTTCGTGGTACCCGCCCTTCGCACAGAACGCGAAGGACGGGGCACCCATTTATTGCCCCCGCCAAAATCTATCACGGCTTGGTGATTACATCATACGGCCGCATCATTTCGTTGTCTTCGTGTTCGAGGATGTGGCAGTGCCAGACGTAGCGGCCGGGGTATCCGGCGAAGGGGACGATGATGCGGGTGAGCATGGCGGGGTCGGCGCGGACGGTGTCTTTCCATCCGGCTTCGCTGGGGTCGGGAGGGATGGGTGGGCCGAAGAATTTTAGTTTGCCGGTGGTCCAGTAGGCGGAGACGTCGATGCTGCGGCGGTCGAGGATTTGGAAGCGCACGAGGTGAAGGTGGATGGGGTGGGAGTCGTCGGTGAGGTTGATGAGGTTCCAGATTTCGGTGGAGTCGAGGAGCGGAGTTTCGGTGACGGGCATGTTCCAGTGAGCGTTGTTGAGCAGCATGGTGACGGGACGCATGACTTCGTCGTCGATTTCGACGAGAGTCAGGTTGCGGGTTTGGACGGCGGCGGACTCGGGGATTTTGGGAACGGGGCGCAGGGCTGAAGGTAGCGCACTGTTGTCGTGCGGGCCTTTCGGAGCGACGCGGAATTGCATAGTGTTTAAGTTGTCGTTCCGCAGGATGACGTTCGCTCCAGCAAAAGTAGAGAAGTCAACGATAACGTCGGCGCGCTCGGCGGGGGCGAGGGTAACGCGATGCGCCTGGACGGGCGCAGGCAAAAGACCCTGATCCGTGCCGATCTGTTGGAAGGGCAAATTATTTGGTAATTGCATGCTTACCAGGGTTAAGTGAAAGAACCGTGCATTGGAGGCGTTCAGCACGCGGAAGCGATACTTGCGCGGTTCGACCTCGAGATAGGGGAAAAGTTTGCCGTTGACGAGGAAGGCGTCGCCGAAGACTTCGGGGGTCCATGGGGATTTGGGATTGCCGGAGACGGGATAGTTGAGCTGGCTGTCAAGATCGAAGATGCGGTCGTAGAGGACGAGGGGGATTTCGTATTGGCCGCGGGGGAGATTTAAGGAATCTTCGATGTCATCGCGCAGGATGTAGAGGCCGAAGAGTCCGGCGAAAACGTTGAGGCGATTAATGCCGAGAGCGTGGTCGTGATACCAGAGCATGGCAGCGTCTTGATGATTGGGATAGTGATAGATGGCGGACTTGCCGGGAGGATACCAGGCGTCGGGATAGCCGTCGCTGGCGGCGGGGGCTTTGGCGCCGTGCAGGTGGACGACGGTGCGAACTTCGGGCTTTTCGGCCTCGGCTCCGTGGATGGTGTGGTCGATGGGAAGGAAATGTTGAGTGGGAAGTTCGTTGGCCCATTCGACGAGGAGTCCCTGGCCGCTGCGGGCTTCGAAGGTGGGGCCGGGTGAGGTTGAGCCGTAGGCCCAGAGGCGCGTGGGCTTGAGGTCGCGATGGACTTTGGATTCGATCTGGCGCATGGCGACGCGATAGTAAGGGAGGGTGACGGCGGGATTGATGGGGTCGGGGCGGTGATCGATAGGGTGCGCAACTTCTGGGACGGGAAGCGGGTCGACGAACTGCGCGAGGGTGCTGATGTTCAGTGCGGTGCGAAATTTGGGCGCGGGTTGGTCGTGATGATGTACGGTTTGGGGCAGCGCGAGAGAGGCGGTGAGGATTCCGCTTTGGTGTAGGAAGTCTCGTCGAGTTAGGGACACTTCTAGGTTCTCTCCTTTACCGCTCTAAGTGATCGGTACGTGCCTGTCTTAAAAGTTGAATGCAAAACAATTGACCACTATGGGCACTAAGTATCACGAAGAGTTTCATGTTCTCAGATTGCGGCTGCTAAGTCATCTTCAAGAATGATGAACGGGCATGCGAAGTTTAGGCTTCGCATGCCCGCGCTCTTATTCGGCGGATTGTTCAAGTCTACTTGGTGTATTCGCCGGTGCTGGGGTTCAGGAAGACGGTGCCGTTGGTCCGGATCTTCGTGAAGTTAAACATCTGAACGATAGAGTTGGCGATGCCATCGAAAGATCCCTGGCCGATGCGCTCGCCGCCGAGCCAGTTATCTTCGATGAAGTGGATGACCGAGGTCTGATCGGTGATGGTGTGGTCGACGAAATTCTTCCGCGCCCATGGAGAGATGACGAGCAGCGGCTGTCTGGGACCGTAACCGCAGCGGCCGAGAGCGTGCGGATTGGCCGTGGGATTGTAGCCGGGCAGCGAAGTGGCTGCCGTGCCACAGGCGCCGGGGCCAGTGAGTGAATCTGCGGGGCCCGTCGAGGTGTTCGTGATTGGGCTCATCTGGTGGTCGTACCAGCCGTCGGAGTCGTCGTACAGGACTACTACCGCCGTGCTGCTCCAGGTGGGGAGCGTTTCCAGCAGGTTGATGGTATTCACGACGAAGGTTTGTTCGTCGAGAGGATCGGAGTATCCCGCGTGAGCGTCTTCAAAACCGGGGGCCTTGAGGAAGCTGACAGAGGGGAGATAGCCACCCGCGGCGGCGGCGTAGAAGTCCTCGATATCGTACTGGTGATTGGCGGGGCCGGGGTTGCCGATTTCCGAGAGGGAAGCGGGCCGGGTGTGCGCCTGGTTGCCAACGGAAGTCCAATAGGAAAAGAAGGAGTGATGGGGGATGTAATCGCTTTCCGTCACTCCGCTAACGGAGGAAGTGGTAGTGCGGGCGCATCCGGTGGTGCCGTTGGAGTTGACGATCGACAGGTTGAAACCACCCATGAAGCCACCCCAAGTCACGCCAGCCGAGTTGAGGAGGTCGCCAATGGTCTTGCTGCCCATGGTGACCTGGTTGCTAGCTGAGTTGGAGCAAAGATCGCCAATCGGATCGGGATCGCCGATTACGGTGAGTGAGCCATCGGGGCCACCGCTTACTTCGCCTCCGGTGCCGTTCAGAGTGTCGATAGCTCCGTTGGTCTGGCCGGATACGAGATTGATCACACCCGGCGTCGAGGGGCCGAAGGTGCTGCTAAAGGAGTTGTCGTTCATGGCAAAGTTCTGGGCGTAGTTCCACAAGGCAGTTACGGTATTGCCGTCGAAGTAGCCCATGACCAAGCCGTTGGTCTGCGATACGCCGGAGCCGGATGGCGGAGGTCCAGCGGTGCCGGTGTAGAGCGGGAAAAGGTCCATCAAGCCGGCATCGAATGCCTGCTGCTCAGGCGTGTAATCGTGCCCCTGATCGTTGGTGTAGGCCTGCGAGCGATCCAGTCGGAAGGGGTTGGCAGCACCGGTGCCGTTGGCGGGATTCAGATTGGGGTTGAAATTCAACAACGTGTTGCCGAAGCCGTTGATTGTGGGTGTATCGGGAGCGGCTTTGAACTTAGGTTCTCCCGGAGGATTGGTGGCGACCGGGTAGGTTCCGAAGTAGTGATCGAAGGAAACATTCTCGCCGAAAATCACAACCAGGTGCTGAATGGGAGTTGCGGTGACCGGGTCTTTCCTGGTTTGCTTCACGGCTGGTTTAGAGGCGGCGAATGCGGGCATGGCGGTTGGTCCCAGTGCGGTGGTCAATGCCAGCAGCAAAGCCAGCGTCCTCCTGGGGGCGTCTGATGTCTGCAGCTTGGTGAGGCTTGGTTTGGCGAACATTTTCTTCCTCCGCCCGGGTAAGCGAACTGTATGCCTCCGCAATGCACACACCCAGATTGCGGGACTATTTTTGAACCGGGGCGAAGAGGACTATAACGTCTGATTGTTGCAGTGGGGTTTCAGGATTGTTAAAAACAGGTTAATCGGCAGACGACCGCCAACAGAGGATATTCACCTGATTCGGCCGTGCTCAGGAATTTACGATTTTTTCCAGTGCGGGTTTGCTGCGAATGATGAGGCTGGAGCCTTTGGTCTGCAGCAGGTGCTTCTTTTTGAAATCGGAGAACAGGCGGCTGACGGTTTCGCGGGTGGTGCCGATCATCTCCGCAATTTCCTCATGGGTGAGGGTCATCTTTACTTGTGCTGACTCACTGCCGTTACCCACGTCGGCTGCCCAGGAGAGCAGCAGCTTGGCAAACTTTTCTGAAGGCGAGCTGCTGAGTCCGAGGGTGCGGATTTCTTCATGCGCGGTGTAATAGTTGCGGCTGAGTTGCTCGGCCACGCGGAGAGCGACTTCTCCATTTTGACGAAGGAACTGCAGCATGGAGTCGCGGGCGATGAAGTTAGCCTGGCCCGGTTCGATCATTTCGGCGGTGACTTCGTAGGGACGATTGGAAATGACGGCATTCAAACCCAGGACGTCGCCGGCGTCGGAAATCTTCGTGATGATGGTCTTGCCGTCGCTGGCGGAAGTGAACAGTTTGGCTTTGCCGGCGCAGAGCAGAAACACTCCACGCGGCTGCTGGCCTTCGATAAAAAGCATGGTGCCTTTGGGATAGACCGCGGTGGACTTCATTTCATTCAGCTTCTGCAGCACCGGCAGAGGCAGATTGCAGAACAAATGCTCCTCGCGCACCGGACAACTAAGGCAGTTGTCGATGATGTTCAGGCCGTAAGGGGCGCGCATTCAGCACCATCCAATGAGCGTATTGTAGCACTCGCGCAAGCGATTGGTCTGATCCGGTGGTCTGATCCGGGCTAGGGACACGCTGGCTGACTGAAGCAGAATTACGATACGATCGCGGGCTGCACGAGCCGGCTACTCGTGCTGCATCACTTCATCCACGACAGCTTTGCCGCCTTTGTCTACGCTGACAACTTTGTGAATCGGAGCGTAGCCGGTCAAAGTGATATCGACGATGTAGTTGCCGGGATCGAGCTGGGCATCGACGGGCGTGCTTTTATCCAGCATGTGTTTGTTGATGGCAACCTGCGCGCCCTTGGGCTGGGTCTTGACGCTGACGATCCCCATGCCCGGCGCCAGCTTGCTGCCAAATAGCTTGTTCATTTTGCCGACGGTCTTGATGTCATCGACGTTGCCAAGCTCACGCAGTGCAGGCGAAAAGCTGACGGTCTGAGCGAGAACAAACTGCGCGCTGGTGGTTTCATCCACGAAGCCGGGCTTGCGCACCAGCACGACGTGCTGACCTTTATCGACGGAGACCTGTGCGGGAGTGAGCTTTCCGGTGTCTCTGCCATCGATGTAGACGTTGGCGCCGGGGGGCGTGCTGGTAACGGAGAGCGTCGCCATAAGCTGGGCGAGACGGCTGGTGACGAAGGCTTTGCCGCCGGAGGCGACATCCACGGTGCGCGTGTCGGTGGAGTAGCCTGGCTTGCTGACGGTAACCGTGTGCTGACCGGCGCCGAGCCCTGAAAGCGTGAACGGTGTAACCCACGAGGGATCGGTTTTACCGTCGAGTTGTACTTGTGCGCCTTGCGGAGTGGAATCAACGGCCATCTGTCCGGGGAGAACGACGGGAGCCGCGGGTGGAGCAGATTTCTTCCGGGCGTTCTTGCCTCTCACGGCCGCGGCGGCGGCGCGAGTTGGGGCTGATTCGGATTCACCGGCCGGAGCGGCAAATTGAATTTCGGCAGGCTGTTGTTGTGGTTGCGCCGGCTGAACCGGAGGAGCAGGTTGGGTCGCGGGCAATTGAGCAACTGGCTCGGATGTGGCGGGACGACCGGCATCGTCGTCACTGTTGAGATGGTTGATGTGCAGCACCAGGGCGATGGCGATAATGAGAATCAGCACGGCGGCACCGGCGATCGAGTAAACCATCAGGCTGGGAGGAACGTTCTTGATTTCCTTGATTGCTTTTTCGGCGGCTTCGCGGGACTGAAACTTGGGCTTCTCGGGTTCGCTAACGGAGTTGAAGTTGGGTGCGAAAGAAGGCGGCTGCTCTGAGGCCGGACGAGGCGGAGGCGGCGCGATATAGACTTCCTTCAACGGAGGCAGTTCCGTCATCTCCGAGAAGCTGATGCCGCCGCTCGGTGCCGGACCAGCTTCCGACATCATGGGATCGACGGCAATTCTGGGTGGCGCGGGAGCTTCGACTGCAGGATCATCAAGGGTGGCCGCTGACATGTACGATGAGGGCGATGCAGCCTGATTGGTCGCTTGGGCGCGCGATACCGAGGGTTGATGGAAGGTTTCGAGGTCAGGTGTTGACGGAGTGGATGGGGCGCCCGCATATCCCGCCGCACCGGCAGCGGCCTTGCGAGCGGGTTCCGCCTTGGCAACTGCGGGCTGTGCGGAAGGTCTCGACGCTACGGGAGGCTGAGGGGCAGCGGGGATTTTTCCCGCCGGCGCCGACGCCGACGCAAATTTTGTTTGAGCCGCGGCTTTCACGGGAGCTGCAACCGCTGGGGCCTTGGGTGCAGCGGCCGGAGCTTTGGCCGCCTGGGGTTTCGACTCCTTGCACTTCTCCAGATCGTCGAGCAGTTCCCTTCCGCCCTGGTAACGTTCGCCAGGATCCTTGGCCAGGGCTTTCATGATGAGAGCGCTGAGCACTGGGTGGAGCTTGGGATTCAGCTGCGACGGCGGAACGGGAGCGCTATCGAGAATGCTTTGGCGCAAGGATTCGGAATCCTCGCTATCGAAGGCCTTGTGGTCGGTCACCATCTCGTAAAACAGGGCGCCAAGACTGTAGATGTTTGAGCGTGCATCGATATTTTCGCCGCGAACCTGCTCGGGCGACATGTAATGCAAGATGAATGGGACGCCGGGCATTTGCGCTGTGAATTTACCCACGCTGGAAACGCCGAATCCCAGAACTCTGACTGTGCCATCCCAGCCGCACATAATTTTGGCGGGCTCGAGGCTGTAGTGAAAAACGTTGTGGGAGTGAGCGTGATCGAGGCCGCTGCAGACTTGCCTTCCGATATCGAGCAGATCCCAGATGGAGAACCCTTCTTTGCGGGCCAGCATGGTGGCGACGCTGTTGCCCTGGATATATTCCATGGCGGCGTAGAACTGGCCTTCGATTTCTCCGGCGCCGAAAACCGGCGTGAGGTTGGGATTGCTCAGGACTTTGGTGGTTTCCGCCTCGGCCAGCAGGCACTTCTCCAGTTCTCCGGCGGATTCGCCGAAGGCGGACAACTGGATCGCCTTCAGCGCCACGGTTTGGCTGGTTTGCGGGTCGTTGGCTTTATAGACCGCGCCCGTGGCTGACTTGGACAGTTCACTCAGGATTTCGAAGTGGCCGATTTTCGACATTGGTTTCGTACCTCATCCCAGAAAACGTCTCAGACAAACAAGCCGCGCAGTTTCCCATCGAGAGGCTGCGTGGGTTCAAACCCTGGGCAGGGTATGGTTAGGATAGCGCTGTCGCCATAAGGGTTTCGAGTTACCAAAGTGTCGAGAAAATGGTGCGAAGCATGGGACGCGATCCGAAGTTGCAGTCCACGAGTTGCGGGCTGAGATGCTCGTTCGTGCTGCAAGAATAATGTTTTTGCCTTCCGCCGTGACCTTTTGAAAGTGGAACCGTTTAACTCCGTTAGAAGAGTGGGTGACATTTGTCAGGTGAGCGGGATGACGATCTCCACTGGCGGCCGGGCGTGAGGGGATGGATTATAGGGGTGCGCGGTGCAGCGAAGCGCACATGTGATATTCCGGTTCGGGGGCAGTTGTGGGAGGCGCAATCATTCGTTTATCCTTATGGCCTGCATGGACTAAGCTAGTCCGCTGTCCTGCACGGCGCGTCTTCCCTGGGGTTCGACTGGGATTCACACTATGACTTTGAGCCGATTTGTCACCAAGAACGCCTTCCGCAACAAACGGCGCAGCATTCTGACGGTATTGAGCATCGCTTTCTCTTTGCTGTTGCTGACGCTCATGATGACCATCTGGCGGGCTTTCTATCTGGACCAGGGCAGCGCGGAGTCGGCGGAGAGGCTGGTGGTGCGGCATCGCGTTTCTTTGACATTCTCATTGCCCGGCTTCTATCGCGAAAAAATTCGCGCGGTGCCGGGAGTTGTAGCGATAGTGCCGGTGTCCTGGTTTGGAGGAATTTATAAAGACACGAAGCCGGAAAACTTCTTTGCGCAGTTCGGGACAGATCCCGAGGAATTTTTCAAAGTATTCCGGGACATGGAAATGCCCGAGGAGCAGCGGACAGCGTGGCAGCGGGATCGTCAGGGTGTGATCGTCGACGACACTCTGGCGAAAAAATATGGATGGAAGCTGGGTGACCGAATCGTTTTGCAGGGCACCATTTATCCTGTCGATCTGGAGTTATATGTTCGAGGCATTTTTCACTCGGATCCCGACAATAAAGCGGTGTATTTCAACGCGAAGTATGTGGAAGAGGCTGTTTCTTTTTTCAAGGGGCAAGCGGGCACTTACAGTATTCTCGCGGCTTCTCCCGGCGATGTGAGCAGGATCGCCAGCACGGTCGATGATATGTTTCGCAACTCGCCTCAGCCTACGAAATCGGAGAGCGAGAAGGCTTTCGGCCTGGAATTTGTTGCGATGATGGGTAATGTGAAAGCGTTCATCCTGATGATTTGTTCGGCGGTGGTATTTGCAACTTTGCTGGTTTCCGCGAACACCATGGCAATGTCGATCCGCGAGAGAACGCGGGAAGTGGCTGTGCTTAAGACTTTGGGCTTCACCCGGCGAAGTGTGCTTGGTCTATTTGTGAGCGAGGCGGTGGCGCTGTCTCTCGCTGGGGGATTGATTGGGTTTTTCCTGGGTTGGATCATGATTTACGGACTTACCCATTCCAAGCAGTTCATTTCTTTTTTCCCGATGAAGGTGACGCCGGGGATGTGCGGTCTAGCCCTGCTGACGGCCGGATTTGTGGGGTTGGTGAGTGCCGTGGTTCCTTCCTATCACGCTTCGAAGGTGAATATTGTGGATGGGTTGCGACACATCGGATGAAATCTGGGTTGAAGTCGGGGTTGAAATCGGGTTGAACTTATGACGCTGGGCAGTTTTGTGGTGCGCAATACGTTTCGCAACAAGCGGCGTAGCTTGCTGACGATGCTTAGCATCAGCTTTTCGCTGCTGCTGCTGACGCTGATGATGTCGATCTGGCGCACGTTTTATATTGACCAGGGACCTCCGGATTCCACGAAGCGCATCATTACGAGGGACCGGGTCTCGCTGGCATTTTTTCTGCCGGCGTATTACCGCGACAAGATTCGAAGCGTGCCGGGCGTTGCGGCTGTGGTGCCGATGACCTATTTCGGAAACGTTTACAAAGATGACCGCGCGACGAACTCCTTCGCCCAGGTGGTCACCGACCCGGACGAATATCCCAAGGTTGCAGCCGACAAGATCGTCCCGCCGGATCAGTTGCTGGCCTGGCAACATGACCGCACCGGGGCCATGGTAGATATCGAGTTAGCCAGAAAGTTCGGGTGGAAGATTGGAGACCACCTTACTTTGCAGAGTCCGTATTTTCCGGTGCACCCGGAGGTTACGATCCGCGCAATTTATACGATCGATCCGCCGGTCCGCTCGCTGATTTTCAACGCCAAGTATCTGGAAGAGTCGGTCGATTGGTTCAAGGGGCAAGCGGGGTGGTATCTGATACAGGTGGCCTCGCCCAACGACGTGGCGCCGGTTTCCAAGGCAATCGATGAAATGTTCCGCAATGCGCCGCAGCGCACCAAGACCGAGAGCCAGCAAGCATTTCAGCTCTCGTTCGTATCGTCGTTGGGCAACGTGAAAGCGTTCATTCTCGGCATCTGCGGGGCGGTGGTGTTCGCGATTCTCCTGGTGTCGGGCAATACCATGGCTATGTCGATTCGAGCGCGAACGCGCGAAGTTGCCGTGCTTAAAACACTTGGGTTCACGCGGCAGCGCGTGCTCTCGATGTTCGTGGGCGAGTCCATAGCCCTGTCGGTGGCGGGCGGAATGCTGGGAGTTGTGGGCGCGACGTTGCTGATACGCTGGTTGACGCACTCACCGGTTGCAATCGGGATTCCAGGAGGGATGAAGGTCACGCTTCCGACTATGTTGGCGTCCTTGCTGGTGGCCGCGACCGTGGGATTCATCAGTGGCTGTCTCCCGGCATATACCGCGTCGCGCACCAATATCGTGGAAGGGTTACGCCACATTGGCTGACTACACCAGGGGCTTACTACACCAGGCTGAGTTGAGATCGAATTTATGGCGATACCGATCAGTTATAACGTCCGCAATTTGAGGCTCCGCAAGGGGCTTACCGTGATGACCGCGCTGGGGATTGCGCTGACCGTGACCACTGCGATCTTCCTGATGGCGCTGCTGGCGGGGCTGCAGCGAGCTTTCGTTTCAAGCGGCAATCCGCAGAATGTGCTGGTGTTGCGCAAGGGATCGGAGGCAGAGCTTTCGGGAGGCTTCGATGCGGCGCTGTTTCCGACGCTTAAAGTTTTGCCCGGCATTGCGAAGGATAGTCACGGCGAACCCATGGTTTCGGGCGAGTGGGTGGTGGTGATTGTGCTTCCGCGCAAGGACGGCACGGGCGAGGTGAACGTCACGGTGCGGGGGATGATGCCGGATGGACTCGAACTTCGTCCCAGCGCGAAGCTGATCGAAGGGCGATGGTTTCAAACCGGGCAGCGCGAAGTGGTAGTGAGCAAATCGATCCGCTCGCGCTTCTCGCACGCGAACATCGGCGACACGATGGAGTTTGGAAAAGGCTCGTGGAAAGTTGTGGGGGTGTTTGACGCCGGCGGGTCGGCCTACGAATCGGAGATTTGGGCCGATGTGAATCAGATGGCCTCGGATTTCGATCGTCAAGGCGGGTATTCATCGGCGTACCTGCGCGCCACTGATCCGATTGCGGCGGACGCACTCAAGAATCGCGTGAGCGACGATCAGCGGCTCAAGCTTGAAGGAGTTCTCGAGACGGATTATTACGCGAAGCAAACCAGTTCGGGCGCGCCCATTAAATATATTGGCATCGTGGTCGCGATTATCATGGCGATTGGATCGAGTTTTGCGGCGATGAACACGATGTACGCGGCGGTGGCGTACCGCGGACGCGAAATTGCTACGTTGCGCGTGCTGGGATTTTCCCGTCCCGCTATTTTGACTTCTTTTGTTTTCGAGTCGCTGTTGCTGGCGATGTTGGGCGCTTTAGCGGGAATTCTGCTGATGCTGCCGTTCAACGGCATGCAGACGGGAACGTCGAATGCAGTCACGTTTAGCGAAGTGGTCTTCAGCCTGCAGATTACCTGGCAGGTGGCGATGTATGCGATCATCTTCGCGCTGGCGATGGGCTTATTCGGCGGGCTGTTCCCGGCCTGGCATGCAGCGCGGCAGAATATTCTGACCGCGTTGCGAGGTTGATTTTTTGGTTTTGGGAAAACCGGATCCGTACGTATTTCGTATTCACGCTTATGCCGATTGACGCGAAACACGAAGATTTACAGAGTTTGCGAATCGACCGCACGGAGCGCGGCGCGAGCAACGGAGAGCCGCCCGCCTGGGCGCGGCGCTACATCGTTATAGGGATCGTCGTGGTAGCGGTGTTGAGCTTGTCCGTCCTGGCTTACCGCTTGCTCGGCCGTGAAGCACCCGAGGTAGAGGTGGTACGCGCATCGGCCGAAAACAGCGACGTGGGTGACACGGTGCTTTCAGCGACGGGCTACATCGTGGCTCATCATACGATCAACGTGAACTCCAAAGTCACCGGGCGCCTGGCGTGGATCGGCGTGGAAAAAGGCGACAGAGTTCAAGAAGGACAGGTTCTGGTTCGTTTGGAGGACGAGGAGTTCCGCGCTTCTTACGAACAGGCAAAAGGCGCGTTGGATAATGCGCGGGCTTATCTCGACGAACTGGAACACGGATCGCGGCCGGAAGAAATTCAAGAGGCCCAACATAATCTTGATGAAGCCCGCGCCACGCTGATGAATGACAAGCTGACTTTGGACCGCACCAAGGAACTTTCTGCGGGAGGAGTAGTTTCGCGTCAGTCGTTGGACGATGCGACGGCAAAGTTTGAGTCGGACCAGCAGCGAGTGAATTCGCTGGACAAAGCTTTTCAGCTGATGAAGATTGGCCCCCGGCGGGAAGAAATCGCCCGCGCCCGCGGATCAGTCGCGCAGGCGCAGGGCCTTGCCGATTATGCCAAGTCGCAGCTCGATGCCACGGTGATTCGCGCGCCGGTCACGGGCACGATTCTAGACCGCACCGCCGAAAAAGGCGAACTGATCACGGCGCAGTTTGCCAGCGCCGCGGCGGGCGGACCGCAGGGATCGGTGGTGTCGCTGGCGGATTTGAACGATCTTCAGGTTGAGCTTGATATTGCGCAGGCCGACTTTGCCCGGCTCGGTCCCAAACAAAAGGGCATCGTTACTACGGATACTTATCCCGACAAGAAGTATGACGGAGAAATTGCGCAGATTTCTCCCGAGGCGAATCGGCAGAAAGCTACGGTGCAGGTAAAAGTGCAGGTGCTGAATCCGAGTAAATATCCAGATGTATTTCTGCGTCCGGAGATGAATGCCACGGTGAAATTTCTGGCGGATCAGCCGAAAGCTTCCGGCGCACAACCCGCGGGAGCGTTTGTACCGGCGGCTGCGGTGCGGGACCACGACGGCAAGAAGATCGTGTTACTGGCCTTCGATGGCAAGGCGCGCATGCGTGAGGTTCACGTGTTGAGCCAGCGCACCGACGGATTTCTGGTTGACGGATTGGTCGGGGGCGAGAGCGTGATCACCAAGGGGCCACAAGGTCTGAAGGACGGGGACACTATTAAGGTGAAGGGATGATTTCATGAGCACTGTTGCTGAAACCAGAGTCGCTACGGGAACGAAGGTCGTTCAGGCCCGCAATGTCAGCAAAATTTTCAAGCGGGAAGCATTCGAGGTAAAGGCTCTCGACGATGTCTCCATTGACATTGCGACCGGCGAATTTTTGGCTCTGATGGGGCCTTCGGGCTCGGGTAAGACCACGCTGCTGAACATGATTGCAGCCATTGACCGGCCGACGTCCGGCGAACTGCTGGTGCAGAATCAGAATGTTTTTCGCTTCAATGATTCGCAGGCGGCACACTGGCGCAATGAGCATATCGGGTACGTGTTCCAGACGTTTAACCTGATCCCGGTTCTCACCGCTTTTGAAAATGTAGAGTTGCCGCTGCTGCTGACCAGGCTCAATTCACAGCAGAGACGCGACCATGTGATGACCGCTTTGAAGCTGGTGGGGCTGGAAGAGCGGGTGAATCACCTTCCGAAGCAGCTTTCGGGAGGACAGGAGCAACGGGTGGCGATTGCGCGGGCGATTGTCAGCGATCCGACGCTGTTACTGGCGGACGAACCTACTGGAGATTTGGACAGTCATTCAGCCACGGAGGTTTTAGAAATCCTGAAGCGGCTGAACGAAGACTTCCACAAAACAATTGTGATGGTGACGCACGATCCGCACGCAGCTTCGTACGCGCACGTCACGCGGCATCTGGAAAAAGGGATGCTGCTGCCACCGGGATAGTTTTAATTACTGTGGCGCTAATATTGATACTTCAGGCGGCACCTCAGATGCCGCGTCGGCTACCCATTGCCAGGCGCGGCGGCCGTTATCCAGGGCCACGGCCTTGGCCTCACCGTACGCGACCAAACGATTGAGGACGGTGGTGACCGAGGCCATGGGATCTTTGTGGCGCGCCAGCATGCTCGGGATTCTCTCCTGAATCCGGTCACAGACCTGGCGGGCGCTCAAGGCGCGGTTGGATTCCATCAGAATCATGCGGCAGGCTTTGGTGAACCCGGGCTGGCGACCGCCGCTTTTGCGATCGACCATTTCCAGCAATTCATCGCTCAACACTTCGTCTCCGAAAAGGTTGGCAAGGCCGGCGATGGTCTGTTTGACGGTTCCGATGCGGCGCATCACTTCGGCGCGCTGCTGCAACAGTTGACGCAGCTCTTCGTGAGCCTGCCGCACCACCTCGTGCACAGGTCCACTAACGGCGCTGGGAACCGTTCTGATCGCGATTGGCTGACTTTCCATATTAACCTCCAAAACCTACGGTTCCGGCGCACCAGCTTCGGCGCGTGCGGGCTCATCAGACGATACGCAGGAAAGCGCGCGCGAGTTCCCTGGTTCCTCACGGCCTGACTTGATTATTAGACGCACGATCTGGAAGTTGGTTAACACGTACCGAAGGATGGAAGGACGGCAGAAGATCGGGTGCGGGAAGCGTTCGAGACATAACGTTCAGGACATAACAAGAAGACATCGTCCCAAAATGGACAGATGTCCAATTCAGGATTCTGGCGGTGGTTCAATCGCCGATTGGGTTCCCTGAGGAGAACGGAGAGACCGAGAGTCTCCGATGTTAGAAGAGTAACCATTATCCCCCGTGTCTACCGCTGCACAACGCGCGCTCGCAGCCCCACACTTACCGGTGCTGCTGGTAGGAAACCAGGAAGAAGATTTTTTCCTCATTCGTGAAATCCTGGAGCGAAACCGGAGTGAGATGCCCGCGGAACTCGATCATGCCTGCTCGCTGGAAGAGGCCAAGACGATGTTGGAGCGGGGCCACTACGGGCTGGTCTTGTTTGAACACGAGACGAAGGATGCCGCCGCGACGAAGCTGCTGGCGGAGTTTCTACAGACCGGGCGCGTAGTGCCTTTCATCGTGCTGACCGATCAGGCGGATGAGAAAGCAGTCGCGGAAATTATTCAGGCGGGGGCGTGGGATTGCGTGGAGAAATCGCAGCTCAACGGCGCAAATCTTCTGCGCACCATGCGATGCACGCTGAATCTGCACTCCTCGCAGCAACAACTGAAGTTGGCGGAAGACTCGTCCCGCAAGCTATCCCGCGCGGTGGAGCAATCCGCGGATAACATCATGATCACGAACAGCGACGGGATCATCGAGTACGTGAATCCGGCATTTGAAGCGCTGACCGGTTATTCGTCAAAGGAAGCGGTTGGCCAGACTCCGGGCATTCTCACCTCCGGCCAGCAAGCGCCGGCTCTCTATCGAGAGCTGTGGGAGACCATCAGCATCGGCAACGTTTATCACAACATTCTGGTGAACCGCAAGAAGAACGGTGAGTTGTATTACGTTGACGAGAACATCAGTGCGATACGGGATGCGGCCGGCTGCATCACGCACTTTGTCTCCAACGGGCGCGATTTGACCAAGCGATTGCATCTCGAAGAGCAGTTGCTGCAGGCGCAAAAAATGGATGCGGTGGGGCGGCTGGCTGGAGGCGTGGCGCATGACTTCAATAATCTGTTGACCATCATCACAAGTTATTCCGAACTGGCGTTGGATTCGGTAGTGCCAGGAAGTCCAACGCAAAGCCGCCTGCAGGAAATTCTTTCCGCGGCGCGGCGCGCCACCGAGTTAACTCGACAGCTGCTGGCTTACAGCCGTAATCAACCGCAAGCCTTGCGGGTGGCGGAACTCAACCCGGTGGTCGGTGCGATCGTGAAGACTTTGCGGCGGCTTATCGGCGAAGACATCAATCTGATATTCGTGCCGGGAGCGGGATTGGGGCGAGTTCGTCTGGATCCGATGCAGATCGAGCAGATACTGATGAATCTCGCGGCCAACGCCCGGGATGCTATGCCCCAGGGAGGGCGGTGCACGATCGAAACGTTGAATGTGGGCCTTGACGAGGAATATGTTTGCCACAAGAACGCCGTTATTCCCGTCGGGCGTTACGCGGTGATGACGGTGACCGACACCGGCTGCGGAATCTCGCCGGATCATTTGCCGCACATTTTTGAGCCTTTCTACACCACGAAATCGTCCGGCAAGGGCACTGGACTGGGACTGGCGACGGTTTATGGCATCGTGAAACAGAATCATGGATTCGTCTGGGCGTACAGTGAAGCCGGAATGGGTACGGTATTCAAGATCTATCTGCCCTGCGTGCAGGAGCGGATAGCCACGACCGAAGTGGCGGACGTGACCGCGGAGGCTATGTCCCGTGGTACAGAGACCGTTCTTCTGATTGAAGATGAAGACGCTTTGCGCCGCGCAACCGCTGAGTTTCTGAGGCTTCGGGGGTACACCGTATTGGAAGCGAAGGACGGCGAGGACGCTTTGGGGGTCGCCGCAAATCACAGGATGGCGATTGACCTAGCCGTGACTGACGTGGTGATGCCGCGCATTAGCGGGGGGCAACTGGCGAAGGAACTGATTACGATCCGTCCCGGGACGAGAGTGCTATTCGTTTCCGGCTACGCTGGCCAAACTATCCTGGACCATAAAGTATTCGACGTGGAAAACAATTTTCTTCAAAAGCCGTTTACGTTAAAGCAGCTGGCAAGCAAAGTACGGGTAGTTCTGGATCGCCACAGTGTTGCAGGTCATCTGCCAGCGGAAACGATCGAGGCTCCGTATCGCCCTACGGCGCGGCCCGAGTGAGCTTTCCATCTTTTAACTGGAAACGGTCCCCGCGCCAAGTGACGGTGTGACCACTCAGGCTCGCGAGCCAGACCACAACCGCAACCAAATCCCGCAGCGGAATCATCCAGGCATATTTGAGAACGTGACGGTCCCGCAGCACTTTCCAACCCACAACCAGCGCCACGGCGAAGCGCAGAACGAGCGTGGAAGCCAGCGTACCCAAAGACCAGAGCGCTCCTCCGCTTGCCGCCA
>PKVZ01000071.1:151511-182145 GCA_003131635.1 Acidobacteriaceae bacterium | reverse complement strand
TGGCGGTTAGCAATTGGTATTCGGCTAACTGCCAACTGCTAATTGCTGGATTTCAACTGTGAAAACAGAAGCAATGTCATCTGATCGCATCGTCGGAATCGACCTGGGCACCACGAATTCTCTCGTGGCCTTCATGCAAGGGGATATCCCTGTCGTGATTCCGGGCGACGATGGCTTGAATCTCGTGCCTTCGGTGGTTGCGCTCGACGAGAACAACCAGCCAGTCATTGGCAACGCTGCGCGCAAATATCTAACCGAAACGCCAGAACGCGCTGTCTACTCAATTAAGCGCCTGATGGGACGCGGAGTTGAGGATATTCAGCAAGAATTGAAGTTCTTCCCGTTCCGTCTGGCGGAGGACTTGCAAGCCGGTGAAGTGCTGCGCATCAGACTTGGCGAAAAGAAGCTGGGCGAGAAGACTTTTACTCCACCGGAAATCTCGGCTCTGATTCTGCGCCAGCTCAAGCGCAACGCCGAACGCTTCTTCGGGGCACAGGTCACCAAGGCGGTCATCACCGTGCCTGCGTATTTCAACGATGCCCAGCGCCAGGCAACCAAAGATGCGGGCCGCATCGCCGGCCTTGAGGTTCTGCGCTTGGTCAACGAACCTACCGCCGCATCGCTCGCCTACGGCCTCGACAAGAAACAAAGCGGGATCGTTGCCGTCTATGACCTCGGCGGCGGCACCTTCGACATCTCCATTCTCAAGCTCCATGACGGCATCTTCGAAGTCATCGCCACCAACGGCGACACTCATCTCGGCGGCGATGACATCGACAATCTGTTGATCACCATTGCACTCGACGACACTCTCGGCGACTTGGGTCTGGACCTTCGCCGCAATGCGGAAGCCGTGCAGGCGATACGCAAAGCCGTCATCGACGCCAAGATCGCGCTCTCCTCGCAGCCTTCGGTGAGCCTCAATGTTGAATTGCCCGGTGGTCAACGTTACCTGCGCGAGATCACGCGCGAACAGTTCGAGCAACTTATTCAGCCGATCATCGACCGCACCGTCGGCCCTTGTAAGCAAGCTCTGAAAGACGCCGGCCTCAAGCCGGAACAGATTGACGAAGTTGTTCTGGTTGGCGGGTCTACGCGCATCCCTAAAGTTCGCGCCTTGGTGAAAGAGCTATTTCACCGCGAGCCGCACACCGATTTAAATCCCGATGAAGTGGTTGCGCTGGGCGCGGCCGTGCAAGCCAACATTCTCGGCGGCGGCTCCGAAGCCACCGAGAATATGCTTTTGCTCGACGTCACGCCGCTATCGCTGGGCATCGAAGTGGCGGGCGGAGTCACCGACAAAATCATTCTGCGAAACTCAACCATCCCTGCGTCAGCCACGCAGTTTTACACCACGCAAGTCGACGGACAAGCCAACGTCGCCATTCACGTTCTGCAGGGTGAGCGCGAACTGGCAAAGGATTGCCGCTCCCTGGCCCGTTTCGATCTGAAAGGCGTTCCCCCCATGGCTGCGGGAATGGCGCGCATCGAGGTCAAATTCCTTATCGACGCCAACGGCATCCTGCACGTCTCTGCCCGTGAACAGCGCAGCGGCAAGGAAGCTGAGATACAAGTCCAGCCCAGCTACGGCCTCACCGACGAGCAGGTCGAGGGCATGATTCTCGATTCGTTCGACAGCGCGGAAGAAGATTTCCGGCGGCGCCAGGTGATTGAAGCGCGCAACGAAGCCGCGACCATTCTGGCTGCGCTCGACAAAGGCAAGAAGAGTCCGGCGTGGGGTCACCTCACTACCGACGAGAAGAAAAAGATCGCTAAGATGGAGAAGGCTTTGGTTGCGGTGAATACGGAAGACGATTATCAGGCGATCCGCAAAGCCATCGACGCGCTGAATCAAGGCACAACCCGACTCGCCGAACTGATGATGGACAGCGCAGTCTCTACCGTGCTGAAAGGTAAAACCATGGAAGAGGCTGACATGGGCGAAGGCCCCACGGCGCCGCATCCCATGGCGAAAGCGGAGTTTGAGTAGGAAGAGCAGTTAGCGATTAGCAGTTGGCCAAATGCTAATTGCCAATTGCTAGATTTTCTGGAGCAAAAGAATGTCACAAGAAAAAACCCAAGGCGCCGGGACGGCCACCGAAGAAGCTCCCGGCGAAAATACGGTCCAGATCACCTTCTTGCCCGAAGGTAAGATGGTGCAATTCGAGCACGGCAAGTTGCCGTACGAAGACCACGGCAAAGAAGAGTCGATTCTTGACATCGCGCTCAACTATGGAATCCCGCTCGACCACGCCTGCGGCGGCAATTGTGCCTGCACCACCTGCCACGTGTGGATAAAAGAAGGCGCCGAAAATCTTTCGCCCATGGATGACGACGAAGCCGACCGCCTGGACATGGCTGCCGACTTGCAGTTAAACTCGCGTCTCGGCTGCCAGGTGCAGATCACAAAGCCGGGTAAAGTCGTGGTCGAGATCCCCGCCTGGAACAGGAATTACATATCGGAAGAACATCACTAGAAACAGGTTTCAAAGTTTCAGGGTTTCAAGGTTTCGAAACAGCCAGAGCATCCGCAGAGAGACCTGGGGATTTTGAAACCTTGAAACTCTGAAACCTTGAAACTCTGAAACCTTGAAACCTGAGTCTGTCCCGAGGAAACTGCCCATGCCCAAACCGCTAACCTGGGACGACGCCGAAGATATCGGCATCCTGCTTTCCGAAGCTCATCCCGAGCTTGATCCGCTGACCGTCCGCTTTACCGACCTGCACCGTTACGTCACCGAGCTGCCCGACTTCACAGGCGATCCTAAGACATCCAACGAAGGCAAGCTGGAAGCCATCCAGATGGCTTGGCACGAAGAGTTCCAGGACCGCACACAGGGGTGAACGGCCAGGGATAACGACATCACGCAACTTAAGTTCGCAGGAGCCGTCATGAATATCGCTTCCTCGCGCCGCACTGCCTTGGCGTTCCTGGCATTCGCCACGATCCTCCTACCATTTTTTTCCGCTACTGCGGCCTCGCAATCCCCCACTCTCGCAACCCTCGCCAAAATTCGCGAACACTGGCTCCAGGACCTTCACACCAAACAGCTAGAACCCATCCTGAAGTTCTACGCACCAGATGCCGTCTTCCTCCAACCCACCGGCGAACGAATTACCGGCTCTGCCGCCCTTCGAACCCTCTTCCAAACCATAATGGCCACCTTCGATAGCAACCTCACCCTCCACAGCCAGAACCTTGAAGCATCCGGTGACCTCGCCTACGACAGCGGCGACTTCCAGGAATCCCTAACCAACATTGCCACTGGCGCTAAAATCACCTCCAAAGGCAGCTACATCATCATCTTCAAACGCCAGCCACCCGGCAATTGGCAAATCGTCCAGCAGGTTTTCACCGGAGTCCCGCCACCGGGCACATAGGCCATAAAGACAGTTGCGCACGCTGTGAACGTACCCTCTGAGCGAAAGGTGACTTCCGCCAATCGTCCCGGAACAATCTTTTTACATTTTGGTGACAATTCGCGCACTGACCGGGCTTACCCTTGCCTCGCTGCTGTTCCAGTGGAGGCTCTCAAAGCTTTTCCCGGCGACCACCAGCATCTCTCTCTCCGTAGCAACTCAAAGGGCACGGCGCTCTGGCCGTGCCCTCTTTTTGCACCTGAATGCCGATTTATCCCAGCCGATCTATCCCACCGTTGCCGGAACCGGCTCTTCCACGCTGGCTTCGCGCAGAAATTTTGCCGCTTCCTCTGGGGGAGTTGGATTGATGTAGAAGCCCGTGCCCCATTCGAATCCCGCCGTCTTCGTCAGTTTCGGCATGAACTCCATGTGCCAGTGATAGTGATCGTTGGTCGGGTCCTGCGCCGGTGAAGTGTGGATCACCAGATTGTACGGCGGATTATCCAATACGCGGTCGGCCTTGGAAAGCAGCGTCTTCAACGCTTTAGCCAGGTTCTCAAACATGTGCGAAGACGAGTTCTCGAACGCCGATTCATGCTGTTTCGGGAGAATCCAGGTCTCGAACGGGAAGCGTGGCGCATAGGGAGCGATAGTCAGGAAATTTTCGTTCTCAGCCACCACGCGGCTTCCGTTTTCTGTTTCCTGCCGGATGATGTCGCAGAATACGCAACGCTCCTTGTATAAGAAGTACTGCTTCGCCCCTTCCAGTTCCTGAGTCACGTTGATCGGCAGAATCGGCAGCGCGATGAGTTGCGAGTGCGCATGCTCCAGCGAGGCTCCGGCTGCCTCACCGTGGTTCTTGAACAGCAGGATGTACTTAAACCGCCGGTCCTTCTTCAGATCGAGGATACGGTCGCGGAACGTCCACAGCACGTCTTCGATGCGCTTTGGAGGCAACGTCGCCAGGCTGGCAGTGTGATCGGGAGTCTCGATAATTACTTCGTGCGCCCCGATGCCGTTCATGCGGTCAAACATACCCTCAGCCTGGCGGTTTAACGTGCCTTCAATCCCCAGGGCCGGAAACTTGTTAGGCACCACGCGCACCGTCCAGCCCGGCGTATCCCGTTGCGACGCTGGCCCGCCATTCGATCCCGGACGATAGGCTTGAATTTCCGGCGGCGTCTTGCCTTCGTTGCCATAGCAAAATGGGCAGAATCCGCCCTTCAACTTCACATTCTCGCGGGCAAAATCGGTGGGGCGCTTGGCTCGATCCGTGGAAATAATGACCCAGCGGCCAACAATAGGATCTTTTCTCAGCTCAGGCACTCAGGAACCTCTTTAATTAGAATAGACGCGAATCCTCTATTCTAAGCCGTCAGTGAGGAATTGCGAAACACTTCAATCTGCGGCTGGCTGGCTATCGAACGGTCATAGTATACGCTGACCACGTCGAAGCGCCACTGGCACGAAGGTGGCAAGCGCCGCAGATACTCCCGCGCCACGGCCGCTACTTCGCGCCGCTTGTGACGATCCACCGCCGCGATGCCGGGCTTGACGTCGCGCGTGCTCCGGGTTTTGACTTCGATAAAGCAGAGTACATCGTTCTCCCAGCCGATCAGATCAATCTCCCCGCGGCACCGTGGCGACCGGAAATTCCGCGCTACCATCGTGTAGCCCAGTCTTCTCAGGTGGAAGTAAGCCGCTTCCTCGCCGCGGCGTCCGGTTCGCTGGTGGGCAGGACTCGGATCGGGCGGCAGCGTGCGCTCCGCCAGCCAGTCTAAAACGCGAAGCGCCGCCTGTGTGGTCCGTCCCGATAACACTAGGAAATATCCCCAAGGTTTATGCTACTCATCTAGCAGCAGACTGCGTGCAACCAGTGTCACAATTCTGAGCCGGAAGACCAATCCGGGAAGTGCATCCTCCTTCAGCTTGGGCCTCATGGCGAACCACATTGCAAGCTGCAAAGCTTACCTGGACTTCCAACTCGATCTCAGCACTGCGCGTTTGCAATAAGGGAATGCCTTACCAATATTCCGTCGTTGCAGCGGCTGAGTGCTCCAAAGTGTGAAGAATCTTGCAACATTTTTCGCCGACGAAATCCTGCTTCACCGAATTCCCGCGTCCAGTGCGGATTTCACTTGACTTTGTCTACAGGCGAGTTACGATTCGGTCCCATGTGCATTTGCGTCCTCCACGAAGAAGTCGCGAAGCACATTCTGCCGAACCACTACTCTGAACAGCTTAGTAAACTCTCAGGAGGAACACAGTGAAAAAAACGTTTTGCGCGATTGCAATAGCTGCATCGCTGTTTACAGTCTCTGCATTGGCCCAAAATACCCGGTCCAAGGGCATACCCACATTGGTAAAAAGCACAGGGACGCTAAAAGGGACTTTCCCCACAGGCGTAGCATCCCTTACACCACCACCGCCGTGCTTTCCAACATGCTTGTTCTATGGTGGCGACATCAACTCCAGCTCACCTGACGAGAACGGTTTCGCGAACGAGAATACTCTGCTCGTTCCGGACACCCAAGTCTGGGGAGCCTTCAACGTTCCTGCCGGTCAAACCTGGACTGTGGACGGCTTGTTCATTAACACCATCGCCGATGGCTACGATGGAATCGATCCGACGGAGTCCACTTGGGCGATCGCATCTGGAGTGAGCGCTGGCAATGCGGGAACCACCGTCGCTTCCGGGACCTCTACCGCCTCTGGTACCCAGTTCACGACCACCGGACGTTTCCCGTTCGGGTTTACCGAGTACAGCCTGAGGGTTAGAATTCCCGCAACCGTTTTGTCCTCCGGCACGTACTGGGTGAACATCACTCCGCAGTGCACCGATTCCGGAAATTCGAGCTGCAGCGTTTCACAGTATTACTTCGATAATACCTTCGGTCTGAACCGCTACGGCCCGCTCGAGCCGGCAGATGAGGGATTCTTCAACTCCGGGTATTTCGGCTACGACTACGCCAATGATTGCACGGTTTCCTCCACTGGATGCCAGGCGCTTTCGTTCGGTGTAATCGGCACCGGCACCACGGACTAACTTAACCACTGACCGGCACAGCCGGCGAATCACAGGCCCGATCTCAAACCGCTCCCCGGGGTGAGATCGGGCTTTTCTGCAGCCTGCTGGCCCCATACCCGCAGGCTTCCAACGGGTTTATAATCTCAAAAGCTGTCCCGCATTGCATGACTGACCAACTTAGAAAAAAATTGCAGGAAGAAGTCGACGCACTCGAGCACGAACTGGTGCACGAGCTGCCCAAAGAGATCAAGCGCGCCGCCGCTCTCGGCGACCTCAGCGAGAACGCGGAGTATCACATGGCCAAGCAGCGCCAGGAGTTCGTTAAGGCGCGCTTCCGCCAACTCGGCAAGCGCCTTGCCGATCTCTCCTTGACCAACATGAATAACATCCCCAAGGACAAAGTGGGGCTCGGTTCCACGGTCAAGGTGTTCGACAGCACTAAGAATGAAGAGATAGAGTACAAGCTCGTGACCAGCGAGGAGTCGGACGTGGGAGCCGGCAAGATCTCGACCACCTCGCCGATTGGCCGCGCCCTGCTTAACAAAAAGGTTGGCGAGGAAGCCACCGTGATCACGCCCAACGGGAAGCGCGAGCTGGAAATCCTAAGTCTGACAACCGTTCACGACGAGGCTAACCCGGAAAAGGCTGGCGCCTGATGTCAGCGTCGTCGTCCAATAGATCGTCCTCCAATAAATCATGGACCAGCGCTTTTGGCCGCGCTTGCGGCGTTCTTCTCGATACCATCGTCCGCTGGCTTGCACTCTCCCGCATCAATCCCAACGTCCTGACTTTTATGGGACTAGTAGTGAACACTTGGGCCGCGATTCTGTTTGGCTCTGCCATAGCGGCTACCCAGAAGCGCATGTTCTTTCTTGCCGGCCTGGTGATTATCTTCTCCGGTTTCTTCGATCTTGTGGACGGACAAGTAGCCCGGGCCACGAACCGGGTTACACGCTTCGGAGCATTCTTCGATTCGGTGGTCGACCGCTACAGCGACGCCTCGCAGTTCCTCGGTCTGCTGGTCTTTTATGCGCGGGGCGACCGCTTTTTCTATGTCGTGCTCACCGCCTTCGTCATGGTGAGCGCCATCATGGTGAGCTACACCCGCGCCCGCGCCGAGTCGCTCATCGGATCCTGCCGCGTGGGCTTCATGGAGCGCCCGGAGCGCCTGGTGCTGGTGATCATCGGCGCACTTTTCAATCGTATGGCGCCGGTGTTGTGGATCATTGCAGTCCTATCCACGCTCACCGTGATCCATCGCATGCGCTACACCTGGACCCGCACCCAGGACGCCCCGCCTTCTGTCCCGGCCAACGCCGGCCATGCCGCGTAGCGCGCGTCCCCGGTTTCCTAGCCGTGCGATGCTAGACTATTCAGTCGTTTTACTTCGTCTGGGGACTCTTCTTGCCAACTGATCCTGTTCTGGTCGTTCACGGTGGCGCCTGGGACATGCCCGATGACATGGTCGAGGCTCACCTGCATGGCGTCAGAAACGCGCTGGCAGCGGGTTGGCAGGTACTGCAGCATGGCGGACCCGCTCTGGATGCAGTCGAGGAAGCCGTTGTCGTTATGGAGGACGACGAAACCTTCGACGCGGGGCGGGGAAGTTTTCTCAACCGCGACGGCCGTGTGCAGTTGGATGCGCTGATCATGGACGGCGCTACGCTCCGGGCCGGAGGCGTGGGGTGCGTCGAGCGCTTGCGCAATCCAGTGCGAGCGGCACGGAAGATCTTGAGCGAAAGTCCGCACGTTTATTTTGTTGCGGACGGTGCGGAAAAATTCGCCGCCGAGCATGGTGTTGAACTCTGCAGAAACGAAGAACTGGTGATCCCTCGCGAAGTAGAGCGTCTGCGCGAGTATCAGCAGGAAGCTGCGAGCCATGGGAACGACTTGTTCGCGCCTTCGATTTCCCACGATACGGTGGGAGCGGTCGCACTGGATCGCAACGGCAATATTGCGGCCGCGACTTCCACCGGAGGAACGCTGAACAAGGCTCCCGGACGCCTTGGCGATTCGTCGCTGATCGGTTGTGGTTGCTATGCCGACAATCTCAGTGCGGCCGCCTCAACCACAGGTTGGGGAGAGCCGATTATGAAGCTGGTACTAGCTAAGTGGACGGCGGACCGCGTGGCGGCAGGAAATCTTCCCGAATGGGCGGCGCAGGAAGCGATGAATTATCTCAAGCAACGATTGGATGGTCATGGCGGCATTATCGTGCTGAACGCGCACGGGCAATTCGGCATCGCCCACAACACGCCGCGAATGGCCTGGGCGTGCAAAACCGTGAGAAAAGAAGAATCCGGTATCGAGCGCGGCGCAATGTGAGGTCGCGCTGGTTGCCGAGACTCTGATCTGCGACTTGGCTTTGAAAGGGCACGCCTTCAGCCGCGCCGCAAACTGCCAGCCGGATATGTCCAGGAATTTCGCAATCTCGATCATCGAAACCCTGCGCCAGCATGGGTTCCAAGCCTACCTGGTCGGAGGTTGCGTGCGCGATCTTCTGCTGAAACGGGAGCCGGCGGACTTCGACGTTGCGACCAGCGCAACCCCCGCGCAGGTGATGGATATTTTCCCCGAAACCTATGCCGTCGGAGCGCAGTTCGGAGTTGTCCTGGTGCCGTTGCCCGACGAGCAACGGACAGAACACGGTGAGACTGTAACGCCTAAAGCGAATGCTATCGAAGTGGCAACTTTCCGCAGCGATCTTGGATACTCCAACGGGCGCCATCCCGATGACGTTCGATTCAGCCAGGACCCACGGGAAGATGTCGCTCGCCGCGATTTCACCATCAACGGCATGATGCTCGATCCCCTGTGCAGGGAAACGACCGGAGAAGCGAACGGGGAAGTGCTCGACTTCGTGGGCGGACAGAAAGATCTGGAAGCAGGCATCATCCGCGCCATTGGCGAGCCGGGACGGCGTTTTGCCGAAGATAAGTTGCGCATGGTGCGAGCCGTCCGTTTTGCCGCACGCTTTGACTATGCCATCGAAGCGGAGACACTGGTCGCCATTCAACGCCTTGCTCACGGCATTCAGATCGTCTCGCGCGAGCGCATTCGCGATGAGCTTACCAAGATGCTCACCGAAGGCCACGGTCGACGAGCTTTCCTTTTGCTTGATCAAACCGGGTTGCTCCAAGAAGTCTTGCCCGAAATCTCAGTAATGAAAGGCGTTCGCCAGCCGCCCGAGTTCCATCCCGAAGGCGATGTGTTCGCGCATACGTTGTTGCTGCTGGAAAACTTGCCGCGCCCTTGTCAGTCAACGTTGGCATGGGGGGCATTGCTCCACGATGTGGGTAAGCCGGCCACATTCCGCGTCGCGCCCGATCGCATCCGTTTCGATGGGCACGTCGATGTGGGCGTGAAGATTGCGGAGGAAATCTGCGAACGTTTACGCTTCTCCAAACATGACGCAGCCCAGGTAGTTGCCCTGGTCGACAATCACATGCGCTTTGGTCATGTGTCGCGCATGAAAGAGTCGACTCTGAAGAAATTCCTTCGCCTGCCCGGCTTCGATGAACATCTCGCCCTTCACCGCGCCGACAGCCTCGCCAGCCATCGCAATCTCATCACGTATGAGTTCCTTCAGAGGAAGCTGACAGAGATTCCTGTTGAGGAGATTCGGCCCCCGGTGTTACTTACCGGAGACGATTTGATCGTTGCCGGATATGTTCCGGGACCAAGGTTCCGCGAGATTCTGGAGGCTGTGGAAGATGAGCAACTCGAAGGTCGGCTGCTTTCGCGTGAGGGAGCGATTGCGTACGTCAAGAGTGCATTCCCGCTTTGATTGAACGGCTGGGTGCGACCGCGTGCAATCAACTGGAATGCTAGAATCGGAATCTCTGCTGGAGGCGTGGTCATGGAGCAGGCTGGCGCGGGACTCGAAAAGATTATGGTCAGCTCGCTGCGCCGCGTGCCGCCGGCCGACGCTCCCTTGCTCGCATGGCCGCTGGTTTGCGGATCAGCGGTGGCGGAACGGACGCAGGCTGTGGTCTTTGCCGATGCCGTTCTGCGTGTCGAAGTCCCCGATGCTGGATGGAAACGCGAGATGCAAAACCTCGCGCCACGGTATCTCGCCACTCTGAATCGTTATGCCGGCCAAAAAGTGGAGAGAATTGAGTTTGTAATTCGCCGGGAGAAGTAGGAATAGCTTCGCATACGAGTTTCGCATACGAGTTTCAAGAAATGAAAGTCACCGAAAAAGACGTGACCTACGTCGCCGATCTCGCCAATCTGGAACTCTCCGGCGAGGAGCGAGTCGGCATGGTGCGCGATCTGAACTCGATTCTCGATTACATCGAGATGCTCAACCAACTGGACACCTCCAATGTCGGACCAATGGCGCAAGTATCGGACCGCTATGGCGTCGACCAATCGAAGCAGGGAAGCGAAAGATTTTCATACGCGAATCGCGAAGACGTGATTGAGGGACTACGCAAATCCTTGTCACAGGAATCGGCGCTGGCAAACGCACCCGACGGGGATGGAACGTTCTTCCGAGTGCCAAAAGTGATTGAGAGATAGTGGCCAATGATCCATGGCTAGTGGCCAGCGGCCAGTCTGCGACGCATAGTTGATTCCCGGCCACTAATCACTGACCACTGACGTTAAACCTCCATGGTTCTGACACACCTGACCATCGACGCCGCTCGCTCCGCCGTCCAGGAGCGCAAGACCACTGCGCTTGCGCTCGCCGAGGCGCACTACGCGCGCATCCAAAAAGAGGACGGACAAATCGGCGCTTACCTCACGCTTTGCAAAGAACGCGCTTTGGAGCAAGCCGATCGCATCGACCGCATGGCCGCAGAAGGCAAGCCCCTCCCGCCACTGGGTGGTGTGCCGGTAGGCATCAAAGATGTGATGTCGACGCGCGATGTGCGCACCACCGCCGGATCGAAGAGTCTCGGCAAATACATTCCACCTTACGATTGCACCGCGGTGGCGCGCATGGAAGCTGCCGGCGCAGTGATTCTCGGTAAAACCAACTGCGATGAGTTCGCTATGGGTTCATCGAATGAAAATTCGGCATTCCATCCCGTGCGCAATCCTCGCGATTTGAATCGCGTGCCCGGAGGATCTTCGGGCGGCTCCGCCGCGGCCGTTGCCGCGGACCTCGCAGTGGTGGCGCTCGGTTCCGATACCGGAGGCTCGATCCGGCAGCCGGCGTCTTTCTGCGGCGTCGTGGGGCTGATGCCAACCTACGGACGCGTCTCGCGTTACGGCCTGATCGCGTTTGCCTCTTCGCTGGATCACATTGGGCCGCTGGCCAAGACGGTGAAGGACGCGGCGATTGTATTGCGTACGCTTGCCGGCCGCGATCCGATGGATTCGACTTCCGCCGACTTACCCGTCCCGGATTACACAGCCGACCTGGGACGGCCCGTGCGCGGCTTGAGAGTCGGCGTGGCCAAAGAGTATTTCGGAGAAGGGCTCGACGATGAAGTCCGCCATGCCGTGGAATCGGCAATCGACAAGTTGAAAAGCCTGGGCTGCGAAGTGGTGCCGGTCTCGCTGCCGCACACTCGCTATGCGATCCCGACTTACTACCTGATTGCAACCGCGGAAGCGTCTTCAAACCTCGCTCGCTATGACGGTGTCCGATACAGCTATCGCGCCGCTGGAGTCAAGTCGCTCTCAGAAATGTACCGCCGAAGCCGCGATGAGGGATTCGGCGCGGAGGTGAAGCGCCGCATCATGCTGGGCACCTACGCTTTGAGCGCTGGTTATTACGATGCGTATTACCTGAAAGCGCAAAAAGTACGCACGCTGCTCACCCGCGATTTCGAAGAAGCTTTCCGCCAGGTGGACGCAATCGTTACGCCAACNNGCCGATCTTGCCGGCATTCCAGGAATTTCAATTCCATGTGGCATGACGAGCGATAATCTGGCAATCGGACTGCAAATTCTGGGGAAGCATTTTGATGAAGCGACGATTCTTCGCGTCGCGCATGCCTACGAGCAAGTGGCTCAGATAAGCTCGTAATAACGCTCCCCGGCGCAGGCGCGGCAAAGCACTTTCTCTTCGGTATGAACTTCCCTGCGGAAGTTGATGCCTTCCCCGCACGCCTCGCACACCACGCGCTCGCCTTTGTATCCGGGAAACTCTTCAGGCGGCAGTTCGACTTTAACCCATTGCATCGTGAAAAGGTCATCGTCTGTGATTTCGCGGTAGGCCAGCATCTGCTGCTGATTCTTGTCTGCGATTTCAGGATGCATCTGGCGGGCAAGATTCTTCGAAGATTCTTTGGCCGCGATGCGAACAGCCTTGCCACTGCTTACATCCACGAACGTCGCTGCAACTTTTCCCCAGTCGCGAAACTTCAACGCACGCTTGCCCAAGCGGCATCCTGTGACCACGGCAACCGCATCGGTGGCGCAGCGGTCGATTTCAACGAAGGTGACGAGCCGCTTGCGGTCTTTGCCGCTCGGATCGTCGATGCCGAGTTTCGTCAGGCCCAGCATCGCCAGGCGCACACCGAGAACTTGTCCCGCGCAAAGATGCCCGTGGGCCGCTTCGGCGTCGCGAAGATATTCGTCGAGGGATTTCATTCGAAGCTGTCAGCTTTCAGCCATCGGCTTTCAGCTTAACACTGCAAAGCTATTTCCTCCGCCATCGAACGCCATCTTTCGTATTTTCGATGACGATGCCTGCGCCTGTGAGTTCCGATCGCAGAGCGTCGGAAACCTTGAAGTTGCGGCCGCGGCGCGCAGTCTCCATCTCAGCGATTTTCTTCTCGATTTCAGCCTCAGAGAATCGACCCGACTGCACCGCCTCCCGCAGTTCCGCGCTAATATCTTTTTCTCGCCCTTCGCTGGAAGCCCAATCGAACACCGCCTTCATCTTGGCCCCGTCGTCATCTTTGAGCACGGCAAAAATCTCATCGAATTTCTCCAGAGCCGTCAGCAACGCCGGCACGTCGTCCTGCTTAATTTCACTCGCATCAAGAGCAGAGTTGGCACTGCGTACCATTTCGAAAATTGCTGCCTGTGCCTGCGCTGTGTTCAGATCGTCTTCCAGCGAGGTTTTCATCCGGTCGCCCGCGTCCTTCGCCAGCGATTGCATTGCTGGATTCGAGCCGGATGGAAAAGTTCCCGTACTCAAGCGCTGCTGGAAATTGCGCAGCCGTTCAACCGATACGGCGGCTTGCTTCAACCCGTCAAAGGTGAAATTCAACTGATTACGATAAGGCACCGACGTCAGCAGATACCGGATCGACGAGGGCTTGTGCCCCTTCAGTACCAGGTCGCGCAAGGTATAGAAGTTTCCCAAACTCTTCGACATCTTCTCGCCCTCAACCAGAAGGAAGCGGACATGAAACCAGAATCGGGCGAATGTCTTGCCCGTAAGCGATTCCGATTGAGCGATCTCGTTTTCGTGATGCGGGAAGACCAGGTCTTCTCCCCCGGCGTGCAGATCAAACGTCTCACCCAATTCCTCCATTGACATGACAGAGCACTCCAGGTGCCAGCCGGGGCGTCCCGGCCCGATCGATGTGTCCCAAAAAGCTTCGCCTGGCTTGGGTGCTTTCCAGAGGGCAAAGTCGCGGGCGCTGTCTTTGTCATACTCATCCAGATCCACGCGGGCGCCGTCGAGCATCCCGCCGAAATCTTTCTTGGATAGTTTCCCGTACTGCGGAAAACTAGCGATGCGGAAGTAATAGGAGCCATCCTCGGTCCGGTATGCAATATCCTTCTTGACCAGTCTCGCCACGAAGTCCGCCATCTGCGTGATATGTTCCGTAGCGCGCACCAGAGTGGGTTGCTCAATGCCAATCATGGCAGCATCTTCCACAAATGCCTTCTCGAACTTCGCGGTATACTGCTGAACGCTCACTCCGTCTTGAGCGGCGTTGCGGATGATTTTGTCGTCCACGTCCGTAATATTCATAACGTAGTGAACGCTGTAGCCGGACTGGCGCAGGAAGCGCTGCAGCATGTCCACCGCAATAAATGTCCGGAAGTTGCCGATGTGGCCATAGCCGTAAACGGTTGGGCCGCAGGCATACATGCGGACTTCACGGTCGCGTAGCGGAACAAATTCCTCGACCTGCGACGACATGGTGTTGTAAAGGCGAAGGGCCATAGGATAGTTGCGCGCTCAGAGACGAACGTTCAATTCTAGGGGGACGCGAGAAAAACGGTCAACTGGCGGGGATATCGGCGGAAGAATGTACTGGCAGTGCATGAGCGTGCATACGCAGCCGGTGTTGCACGAGAAAAACATAATGCAGAGCCGAGATAATGGTGAACGCAAAGGTGGCGCGCAAGAAAACCGTGCGTGTAATCCACACCCAGCGCTGCGGCCTCAGACAGAACAGCATCACGAAAAAAACGGCGGCGATCTGCGAAAAAGTGTTTGCCTTACCGAAAATACTAGGCTGGAAGTTGCGCAGTCCCGCAATAGCAAACAGCACCGCACTGGCCGCCAGAATAGACGTGTCGCGGCTGAAAACCAGCACGGTAAACTTCCACGGAATTTTGTGCAAGATCGACAGCACCAGAAACATGGTGCTCAACAACAGTTTATCCGCGATGGGATCGAGATACTGGCCGAGTAAGGTCTGCTGGTGCAGTTTGCGAGCCAACAGCCCGTCCAGGCCATCGCTGAAGCCGGCAATCACGAAGAGCATCAAAGCCCAGAAATAGCGGCCCTCGACCAGTTCGATCACGATGAAGGGAACGAAAACCATGCGTAGCATCGTGAGTTGGTTGGGCGCAGTGAAGATTTGCGAAACCTTCATACCGGTTCCTTCTTCGGAAGCGCTGGTGTCCCGGCGTTCGCCCCACGATCACCCGTGCCTTCTAACAGGGGAGATTCCAGCAACGCCGTAGGATGGAGACCGGTCTTAGTCGAGAAACGCGGTGAAAGCGAGGGTAAACTTCCATCGGGCAGGTCAAGCTCCACGCGTTCAATCCTGTGCATCGGGAAAAACACCACAGCCGGACTGAACGATTCGCCGTCCTTCACCATCACCACAAGATCTTCAAAGGAAGCCAATTCAATCCCGCTCAGGCTGAGTCCTTCCGGTGCGAGCGACAGAATCATGCCCCAGAATTTGTCCCGGGGATTGCCCAGAGTCACGACGACCATAGACCCATGCACGAAAGGATCGCGAGCGGGCAGCTGTGTGGCAGCGCCCTTATCATCCCCCTGAGAGTTTGGCATGTAATGATTGTCGCCGCCGCAGCCCGGACTTTGCAACCGGCAGAGGCGGGAGGTGCTGGGTACGGAAATCGGAAGAACCTGAACCACTAGGCGTGACGATGCTTCGCAGCCCTCCGTTGCGCCCTCTGGGATCTCTTCGCCGCTCTGCGCTGTTTCCGGGCAATTTTCTTCGAAGCCTTTTGCTGCTGCTTGGCCGCCTTCCGCGCCTCGCGCCCATTTTCTCCGATACTTCTGTTCTCAGTCCTGCCCGGCAGCGACCATGCAACGCTGGAGGCCAGCAACAGGATTAAAGCCGCAATTCGTTTCATAACCTCTCCGAACGGAATATCCTCCCTGATTTTACATCGACGATCTTACTCCGACGATGTTACACCGAAGCTGCGCTCAGGTTGGCACACAACTTTGTGTTCGTGCGAACCAAAGTACGTAAGCTGCTGGCTTCGTCAATAAATTGCGGCGGTTATGGCCTTCGTCTTTAGCACGGCTGCCCCTAAGTGAATTGCGGGATGCCTTTGCTTCGCTATCCCTTGGTGGTGAAGGCTAACGTCACCAGTGTTTTCTGCTCTACCTCATGTGCTTTGGCGCTGCCCGTGGCGGGGCTGGCGCTGGAGCTGCGCTTTACCGAGAGCACGTGGCGGGCCCCAGCGATGCGCTGCAGACGCGGGAGCATGTTGAAGAGTGCGCCCATATTGGCGGGCTCTTCCTGCACCCAGACGATGTCGCCGGTTTCGCCGTGGCGGGCGAATTCGGCGATGAGTTCTTTTTCCGGGAAGGGGTAGAGCTGTTCGAGAAACACGATGGCGGTGGAAGCATCATTTCTCTTTTTGCGCTCAGCCTGGAGTTCGTGGCCGATCTTGCCGCTGCAGACCAGGATGCGGTCGGCTTCACCGATGTCCGTATCGGGCAGTACGTTCTGGAAACTCTTCTGAGTGAAGTCCGCAATGGGCGAAGACGCGTCGGGATGGCGCAACATGCTCTTGGGCGTGAAGACGACCAGCGGCTTGCGCCAGTGGCGCAGGGCCTGGCGGCGAAGCAGATGAAAATATTGCGCGGCGTTGGAAGGCTGCGCGATCTGGATATTGTGTTTCGCGGCGAGCTGAAGGAAGCGCTCGATGCGAGCGCTGGAATGTTCCGGCCCCTGGCCTTCGTAACCGTGGGGAAGAAGCAGGACGAGGCCGGAAAGCAGGCTCCACTTCGCTTCTCCGGCGGAAATAAACTGGTCGATGATGGCTTGCCCGACGTTCACAAAATCGCCGAACTGCGCCTCCCACAAAACCAAAGCTTCCGGATAGTCGCGGCTGTAGCCATATTCGAATCCGATTACGCCGGGCTCCGAAAGCGTTGAGTTGTGAATTCCGCAACGGGCCTGGCCGGGCGCAATGTTTTCCAGCGGAACATATTCATTCTCGTTTTCAATGTCGATGAGAACGGAGTGGCGCTGGTTGAAAGTACCGCGGCGGGAATCCTGACCGCTGAGACGAACTGGAATGCCGGCTTTCACCAGGCTGGCGAAGGCGAGGGCTTCGGCCATGCCGTAGTCCACGGCGCGTTGACCTGCGCCCATTTCAGCGCGCTGTTCCAGCAGTTTCTTCACCTTCGGATGAATGTGAAAGCCGTCCGGGTATGTAGTGAGGTGATTCGAAAGCTCTGTTAGTTCTTCCGTAGACAGCCCGGTTTCTACTTCGTACTCTGCCTTGTGATGACCGCCATAGTATTGATCCCAATAACTGGGCAATTCGCGTAGTGTCGGCTTCTTGGTGAGTTTGCCTGCATTCTTCTGCGCTGATTCAAACTCGGCTTTGATGGCGGCGGCTTGCGCGGCGGCATCGGTCGCGCCGATGTCGTCGGCGTAAATTTCCCAGAGCGGAGGATGCTCTTTGATCTTCTTATAGAGCAGAGGCTGCGTGACAGTGGGATCGTCGACTTCGCTGTGACCATGGCGGCGGTAGCCGATGAGATCGATCACGACGTCGGTTCCGAACTGGTAGCGATATTCGGTGGCCAAGCGGGCAACGCGGACTACGGCGTCCACATCTTCGCCGTTGACGTGGAAGATGGGGATCGACTGCCGGCGGGCGATGCAGGCGGCGAAGCGCGTGGAGTGCTCTTCGAGATAGCTGGTGGTGAAGCCGAGCAAATTGTTGACGACGACATGAATCGTGCCGCCGACGGTGTAGCCGGGAAGGTCGGCGTAGTTCATCGTTTCGGCGAGGATGCCTTGTCCGGCGAATGCGGCGTCGCCGTGGATGAGCAGCGGAAGATATTTTTCCCGCCCGCCTTCGCCGGTGCGGTCTTGTTTGGCGCGACTGCGGCCGACGGTTACGGGATCGACGGCTTCGAGATGACTGGGGTTCGAGACCAGATGGATGTGAACTTTATTACCGCTGCGCGTGATGTACTCGCCGGTCGCGCCCATGTGGTACTTCACATCGCCGGAGCCGAGAACGCTGCGCGGATCGACATCTTCGAAGCCGGCAAAAATTTCTTCCGGATCGCGTTTGGCGACGTGGGCGATCACGTTAAGTCGCCCGCGATGGCTCATGCCCATCACCAGTTCTGCGGCGCCGAGCCGGGAACCGGTGTCGAGAAGTTCGTCGACCAGCGGGATTAGCGCGGTCACGCCTTCGAGCGAGAAGCGTTTGCTGCCGAGATAACGCTGCTGCATCACCTGCTCGAAAACGTCGGCACGGATGAGTAAGTCGAGGATGCGCAACTGATCTTCTTGTGGAGGCTCGGACTCCATCTGGTCGTAGATCCAGCGGCGGCGTTCGGGAGCGTAGATGTGGTTGATTTCGACGCCGATGGTCGAGGAGTAGATGGCGCGGGCTTCGCGCGTGTACTCGCTTTCAATCTGCAATTCGGGAGTGGGGCGCGGCGGCAGAAAGCCGAGCGGATCGAGATCGCCTTCGAGGTATCCCCATTGCCGGAACGCGCTGAACACGCGCTCGCGCTCGGGGTTGGAGCCGTTCGAGGTTTCGACGACGGCGGTTGCGGACCTGCCGTTGGCAGTCTTGGATTTCTGGGTCATAGGAATACAGGTACTAGGATAAAGGATGAGCGGACATGCGCGCAGGATTCGCGGCGGGATGACCCTCTACGCGCAGATCGGCGATTCAGGATCGCGGCTGTTCTGCCCCACAGCCGGCGATCTTTCGAATAAACTCCCTCCCTCTTTAAATCATGCCGCGAGCGCTTGTGCGAGGCTCACCCCATTCGGCGTTCCCCAGCCCGACGCTGCATCGTATCCCGGGCCCGCACTGTAGCCGCCGGCCGTAGCGGTGTCGTTGTTTCCAGATACAACGTCGGTGCAGCCACCCGCACCGGCACCGGAACTACCTGTGCTCGATTGATAAAGCAACGGAGTGACGTAGCCGACTCTTTTGCCGGAAGCGTTGCCGGCATTGATCAGCGTAAGCAGCGAGGCAACCAATGGACTCGCCGCGCTGGTGCCACCGTTCGGCTGAGATTGACCGTCGACTACCAACAAGTAGGGAGACGCATTCCAGTCGGCGTTCGCGGCCAGGTCGGGAACGCAGCGTCCCGCAATAGAGCCGGGATTGACGGATTGGATGGTGATGGCACTCTGCCAGGTCGGCCGTGGGAAGACAGCGCTTACGCCACCACCGGTGCTGCCGCCGTTATCGGCGCGAAGGCCGTCGCCTTCGAACCAGACGATATCGGGTTGCTGCGAGCCTTTTGTAGGGATGGTTGTGCCGCCGACCGCCAAGGCATACGGGCTTGAAGAGGGAAAATCGACATGGGCCTGCCCGTCGCTGACCGCGTCGCTGGAGCCGTCATCCCCGGCGGCGACGCATACGGTTACGCCGATCTGGGCCGCATCCTGCAGCGTCTGGTTGATTTGCTCCATCGCTTGAGCGGTCCATATGTCGGTATCTTCGGGACTGCCCCAACTTACCGAGAGCACGCCGGGATTGTTGGTCTGGTCCTGAACGGCAGCATCGAGGATCGTGATCCATCCTTGCTCACTCCAGTTGGCAAAGTAGACGACAATCTTGGCTTTGGGGCACGCGCCGGCAACTACTTCGATATCGAGCATGACCTCGCCCTCGGCGCCGTCTTTGCTGTTGGTCGGAGTTCCGTCGGTACTGACCGGGGTGACGGTAGGCGGGGTCGGAATGTTCGCCAGAGTGCAGAATTGCTGCAGATCGCTGGGAAAATATCCTCCGCCAAATTCGAGCAAGCCGACCGCCTGCCCGCTTCCGTCGCCTGCGGGAAAGTTGTAATGCGTGGCCAGTTGACTGGGGAGATACCAGGCCGAAGAGACCGAGGCTAATCGGACGTTGGAGTTGTCGCGGATGGGTTGGCGTCGCCTTCGTGCCACCTGTCGGTTGTCGAGTCCGAAAACGCCCTGAACGATGTCTTGCAGTGCGACAGGGATATGTACAGCGCCTACGCGGCCGCGATAACTTCCGTTGGCGTGAGAATAGTTGAATAGCTTGACCTGGAATGCGGCTTCCATGGCGGAGATTGTTCCACGAACGCGGACGGTTCGCGACGCTGTATCGGCGCGAACCAGCGACAGCCCGAAAGTGCCGAGAGTTTGAACCACCTTGTCGACATCGGCTTGCGAAGCGCCGTAAGTGTCGCGGAGTTGGGCACGCGTCATTACAGTGTCGGGCCGCTTGGTTAAGGCGGGAAGTTCTTTTTTACGCCTGAGTTTTACAGAAACTTCAATGGTTGAGTTTGCATTGGCTCGACCGGTGGCAACTGCACCGGGTAACGGTTTGCGCTCGCTACCCTCGATAGCCGCGTGTGTGTTGGTCATCTTAACCTCCAAAGATTTTTTCCGCGAATGACCTTGGCCCTGGGAAAACGAAGTGAACGGGAAGAAAACCTAGGCAGACTCAGCATACTTTAAAACCGCGGCGAACCCAACTCTGAAAAGCAGGCACGACTTACATTCTTAACCTTCTTCTAACTTCCTAGGAGTGCAAAAGCCGAAGCGGATGTCCTGAGATGGGGACATCCGCTTCGAGTTAGGTCGTCAGCAAGTTTAATTGACTTACTTTCTGCCGCTAAAGTTGAAGGCGTCGAATAAGTCGTCCAATGCCGGAGTATTAGTCGGCACGTACGGATTAGCCTTAGTCGCCTTCGGGTTGGGGAAGTTGTCGCGGCTGCGCGTGGTCAGAGGAGCCAAGCCCCAGTTGCGCTCGATGAACTTGGTCAGCGAGACGTGGTCGGAGTAGCTATGGTTGACGTGGCCGCCAGTGGAGAACGGAGACACGATAATCAGCGGAGTGCGGGTTCCGTCGCCGAAGAAATCCAGCGGCTGAACGTAGCCGGAGTCGTAGTAGCCACCGCTTTCATCGAAGGTGACGAAGATAGCGGCGCTGGCCCATTCGCTGGAGGCTTGTACTTTGTCGACGATCTGCTTGACAAATCCTTCGAACAGATCAAGCTTGGACGAAGCCGGGTGACCATCCACAAAGCCGCTGGGCTTGATGATGGAAACGGAAGGCAGTTCATTGGCTTTCACATCTTCGTAGAAGTTGGCCAAGTCCTGAATGTGCTCCCCGCGGAGAGTACCGTTTGTCATAATGTCGCTGGCGTACTGGAACGGATTGCAGATGTTGCAGTACTCATCCAACGGATTGAGAAAGTTGGGATCGGAGAGATAGAGATTCCAACCATCGCCGAAGTAGGTGAAGGAAATATTCGCATCCATCAGAGCGTCGCCGATGTGGCGGACTGACGTGGGCGGAATGGTAAAGGAAGCGTAGTCGTTGGGGTCGTTGACGGCGAGAGTTCCGTCGCCGTTGTAACCTGGGTTGTAGTTGTTGAGCAGGTAGTAGTGCGTCGCGTCGCAATTGGGTGCGATGGGCTTGGCCAGCGAGCCGAGGTAATTCACAACCGCGGGCACGCCGGGCTGCGTAGTATCGGCACAAGCGCTGTAGCTGCCGCCGCCGTAAGGCGTGTTGGTGGTGCTGTTGAAGCCGCCGTAACCATCCTCCACATACCAGTTGTTGGTGCCCGGCTGCGCATCCGGATCTTCGATCTGCGCTTGAATCGGGGCCTCGGCGTTTCCATTGCCGTCGCTATACCAGATGGCATCGGCAAAGCCGAACATGATGTGATTGAGTCCGGTGCCGCCCATGGCTGCCTGGTGATAGTTGTCGCTCATGGAATAGGTATTGGCGAGTTGGGTCAGGTAAGGAGCGTCGCCTTGCTGAACGTTGTAGAACTCCATGGAAGTGGAGCCCTCGCCGGTGGTGTAAGTGGTGAAAGGATTGGGCTGCGAGGTGCCGTTATCGCCGGCGCCGATGGTGACTTCAACCCAAGGGAAAAGATCGTGCAAGCAGCCCGCTGGGTTGGCGGCGGTGGCCAGGCTGGCATCGCAATCCTGCTGCTGCCACATCTGGTAGAAGCGATGAACCGGGCTGCTGGCGTACGCGTCATAAGGCACGCCAGGGGTGAGTTGGAATGCACCGCCGGGAAGGTCGAGATCGTTGGGAATGCGCGTGTCAGGTCCGGTGCCGCCGTCGGTAAGTCCCGTGCCGCCGGTCATCAGATACTGATAGTAGTTGGGCGACAGAAAGCCGGGTTCGATTTGGTAGGCGGTGGTGATCAGGCCGGCGTCGAAGAGTTGCTCGCCGTAAGCGGTTTGAGGACCACCGGTGACGACCGGGGGAATGCTTCCGTAAAGCGTCTTCCCGCCGGGGCTGTTGGAATAGGTCCCGGTATCGCTGGCAGAGTATTGCAGCGAGAGCGAATAGTTCGGTCCGGGAGTTCCGTCGGCCTTGACGATGCCTTCTGAGAGCAGGTTATTGACGGTCTCGCCAGCCTTCGGCTTGTAGGTGGCGAAGATGTGATCGAAAGACCGATTCTCGCCAATGATAATGATCACGTGCTTAATGGGCGAGGCGGTGGAAGTGCGCTGGGCAAGGTGCGTGGCGGGTTGTTGAGCGGCGACCGGGGCCGGCGCTCCCAGGTTGACAAGCAGAGCGAACAAGCTTGTGCCAACCGCGAGGTGCTGTCTGGCTTGCGCCAGAAAAATGGACGACGACATGAATTTCCTCCTCAGGCTAGTACGAAGAAACTACAGACGCCAAGGTAGCCGGGACGTGGTTACAGCAAGGTGAAGCACAGATGAATTCGCCGTAAAAAGAAATTCACAAACGCGGCCGTCCTCGCAATGAGCGCGACGTTGCTTTGTGGCGGAGACTTGACGATGTCGCGGACAAACGTAAAGAACAGATGAAAAAATTTCCACAGCATGCCAAACTCTCTACGGTGATTTCCGTAGGGAACTTTGAAAGGGCGCGTCTTCAGACGCGCCGTAAAGCTCCACAAATCAGCAGCGGCTTTTTAGCCGCCGCCGGGGCTGCTAAATTCCCTAACAGAAAGGAGTGAGTAATGCCAAATAACGGTCTGATGCAAGTCGCGAGCCCATACTCAGTGGCCGAAACCTTGCAGCGTCTGCAATCGATCCTCGCCCAGCGGGGTCTGCAAATCTTCGCCCTCGTCGACCATAGCGGCGAAGCGGAAAAAGTCGGGATGAAGATGCGCCCAACCAAGCTCCTGATCTTCGGCAGCCCCAAGGGCGGAACGCCGGTGATGGTAGCCGCGCCCACGGTGGCCATCGATCTGCCGCTGAAGGCGCTGATCTCGGAGGATGAAAATAGTAAGGTCTTCGTCGCCTACAACAGCCCGGAGTATCTTCAGCAGCGGCACGGCATTCCCGACGATATGGTGAAGAATATTGCGGGCGTGGCCGCGCTGGTGGCCAAGGCTGTGGAATAATGTGCGGTCGTCTTTAATTGCCACGGCAAACACTCGTGATCGAGAACTCCAACCGAGCCCGCGACCATCTAGCCAACGAGCGCACGTTCCTCGCGTGGGTCCGGACCAGCGTGGCAATTGTGGTGTTTGGATTCGCCATCGGGCGCTTCGCGATCGCGCTGAGGCAATTGGCTCGATTTCAAGGGCAAGTGTCCAAGACCACTGGCCTTTCAGTCTGGATGGGAATGATTTCGATTCTGGCCGGCATTGTCATGGTGGTCGCGGGCCTGCTGCGCTATCGCAGGACGCGAGCGCAACTGGACGAGGGAAAGTTTGAGCCGGCGGGATTCATTGTCGATCTGGTGACAATTCTCACGGCGCTATTTGGCCTGGCGCTGGCGGGATATTTGATTTACGTGGAGAAAAGTTTAGGTTAGGCGTGGTCCTGGCTCCAAAATACTATGGCCAATGAGCAAAACAAGAACGAACAAGAGAAAGAAGTGGCGGCGCGGGCGAGTTTGCGGTTTGTGAAAGACGGTCAGGTAGTAGGTCTGGGAACCGGGTCGACGGCAAAATATTTCATTCAACTGCTGGGCGAGCAGGTGAAGAGTGGGCTGAGGATACGCGGCATTCCTAGTTCTGATCGCTCCCGCGAGCAGGCTGCCAGCTTGGGAATCCCGCTCACTACGCTCGATGAATGCCAGCAGATCGACGTAACCGTCGACGGCGCGGATGAGGTCGATCCGCAATTGCGGTTGATCAAAGGTGGCGGTGGCGCGCTGCTGCGGGAAAAGATTGTGGCCTCGGCGACCAGGCAGTACGTGATTATCACCGACGCGACCAAGCGAGTTCCGGTGCTGGGAAAATTTCCGCTGCCGGTGGAAGTGATCAAATTCGCGCAGGCGCTGGTGACGAAAAAAATTGAGGCGCTGGGCGCCAAAGTCATCCTGCGCAAGAATGCTGACGGAAAGCCTTATCTGACCGACGAGAACAATTACATTCTCGATTGCCACTTCGGACAAATCCGCGGCGCAGATGGCCTGGCCAACAAGCTTAGCGACATGCCGGGAGTGGTCGAGCACGGGCTGTTCATTGGCATGGCCAGCGTGGTGCTGATAGCGAATGGGAGCGAGATTGTTGAACTGCGGCGGTGAAGAGCGCTTCACCGCTGCGGTGAATCCATTTTCTTCAATCCAGCGTTGGCCGCTAAACTTGCGCCAATTCGTGGGAGTCAAAAGGGCGGCGTGGGTCTCGCCATTGATTGTTCCGTCTGCCACGATCTGTCCAGACTGATTAATTCCAAGGCTACGGTTTCCACTAGCTCACCCAATCCAGAACTTTGTACCATATCCCCGCGAACGGCAAAAACCACGGCTTGCCGTTGTACAGCCCGAGTGGTGCGCCGGGGAATGGAATGCCGACGAACGGATTCTCCGGCTTATCTCCCGACATTAGCTTCGCGACCTTCTGGCCTTGATACGTTGCCATGGCGACGCCGTGTCCGGCGTAGCCGAGGGCGTAATACATACCATCGAGCTGGCCGGCGTGAGGCATGATGTCAAAGGCGAAGTCGAGCGTGCCGCCCCAGACGTATTCGACTTTCGTGTCGCGGAGTTGGGGATAGACGTCGATCATACCGCGGCGCAGGATTTCGGCGCTGCGGCGAATGGTCTGATCGTTTTCGGGGAAGAATGCGGCGCGTCCGCCGAACAACATGCGGCGGTCGGGAGTAAGGCGGTAGTAGTAAAGATAATTTTTCGAATCGTAGATCATGCGGTTGCGCGGGCTGAGTTCGTGCGCAAGTTTTTCTGGCAGGACTTCGGTGGTGATGATGAAGGAGCCAATCGGGATGATTTTCTTTTGCAGTGCGGGAGTCGCTTTGCTGGTGTAGCCGCTGGTCGCGACGAAGACTTCACGGGCCCACAGCGAGCCGCGCGAGGTTGTGATCTTCCATCCCGATTCGCCCTGATGCGATTTGCGCTGCATGCCTTCGACGCGTGTGTGCTCGAAGATTTCCGCGCCAGCTTTCATCGCGGCGCGGGCGAGGCCGGCGACATAGCGGGCGGGATTTGCTCCGGCGCTGACTTCATCGACCATGCCGCCGTAATAAATGGCCGATCCGATCTCGGAATTCAGCTCATGTTTCTGCACGACGCGCAGTTGGTGATTGAACTCGCGGGCGATCACTTCGGCGTGGCGGGCGTAATCGTCGAAATGACTCTGCTTGCAGGCTACTTCAAGATGGCCGCAGCGGGAGAAGTCGCAGTCGATGGCTTCGTCGCGGATAATCTGCTCGACGCAATCGATGGTTTCGAGCGATGCGGCATACATACGGCGGGTGAGCTCGCGTCCGTACATCGAGATGAGTTTGTTCACGCCCAGCTTCATGCCGGTGAGCACCATACCGCCGTTGCGCGAACTGGCGCCCCAGCCGATGGTTTCGGATTCAAGCACGGCGACTTTCGCGCCACGCTTCGCCAGGGTGCGGCCGGCGGAAAGGCCGGTGAAACCGGCGCCGATTACGGCGACGTCTACGCGCTGGGGTAAAGGGCGGGAGGCGTCTGGAGTGGGCATCTCCGCTGTGGTGAGCCAGTAGTTTTGTTCGCGTGGGTTCATGGTTGCATCGCGCTGGATGCGGCGGCAGCTGCTGTCATGCTACTGTCATCGGGACCGAGCATTCTAAATCACGCTGGCTTCCGGCGCGGAGCGGACGGTCCAGCGGCGGTGACTTGGGGACATGTACTTGGGAAAAATCCTGCCCTGATTGTCGTCCACCTCGGTAACTTGCTGTGGTTACCGGGGCTGCCTAGTCTGGAATAGTATGCCCTTGCGCTGCCTCTTATTCTCGTCGAATGAGGAGATGGTCCGGCCGATCTGGCAGGTGCTGACCGATCTCGGGATCGAGGGAGAGTACTGCCGCAGTGCTGTGGATGCGGTGGAAAAGGTTACGACCCAACCGTTTCAGATAGTCATCACCGACTGGGAAGACCAGCCGGAGGCGACCTTCCTGCTGAAGACGGCGCGAGATTTGAAGGCGGCGCAGCGTCCGCTGATGCTGGCCATCGTGAGCGATGATAGCAAGCTGCCGCAGGCTTTGCAGGCGGGAGCGAATTCCGTTCTGGTCAGGCCGATTCGTCCGGAACAGGTGCGGGAGACAATGAGCACGGCGTGCGAATTGCTGCGGGCAAAGCAGTCGCCGCCGCAGCGGCCGGTAGAGAGTGCAGGTCAAGGGGCAGTGAAGGAAGCGGCTGCTACGGCTGCCGCGGCCGCGGCTTCAGTTCAACCTTCGGCTTCAGCACCCGCTTCCGCTCCCGTTTCTCCAGAGCCGGAGAAAACCTTTCGGGCGGGCGAATTCCTGCAGTCGCCAAGCTCGGCGCCTGGGGCGCAATTCCTGACGGACTGTGAAATTCAGAAATCGATAGAAGAGGCGTCTGCCTCGGAAGTGGATGTGCTTACTGAACTCGAGCCGATGGCGGCTTCGGTGGAGGGTGCGCCAGCACAGCCCGCTGATCCCCGGAAAGCGCTGGATGGCTGGGCATCGCTGCAGGCCCGGTTGACGAGACCGAGTGTGCCCGCCGCGGATGGGCCCTCGACGGCGGAGGCTTCAAGACAGAATGAGATCCTGGGACTTTCAGAAATGGCGGCGTTCGGATTGCAAGGAGCGCCGTCAGGTGAAAATAATGAGGCGCCGAAAAAAGAGTCACGACGGGATGCGGAATCGGAGGCCGCGCTTTTCTCCTACATAGAGGGAGAAGCGAAGGGAGACGCTGATTCTGCAGTGAGGCTGGGGCCGAGGCGTAGCAAGGCTATCCTGGTGAGCGCGTTGGCTGTAGCCTGTGTGGCGCTGGCGGCGATGCCCCGAACCCGCCGAAGTTTACTCACCATCTACCGGAACACCACGCATGCGGGAAGGAATTGGCTGAACCCACCGCCGGGACAGGTGCCAGCGGCGGTTACGCAGCATGAAACTTTCGAACAGGATAGTAACGAGTACAAGCTTCCGGTAGTGGCGAATATTCCGGATGCAACCACGGATGCGTCGCAGATTCGCGTACTGCCCGTGGTTGACCCCACTGCAAAACCAGGCAAGGGAGCGGACGCGGGCAGCGGACAAGACGTCACCGGCGAGAGCGCTTTGACCGCCCAAGGCCAGAATACGCCGGTTGAGAACGGACAGGCGCAGGGTGTGGAAAGCCAGGTCAAGGAACCGAGTGCATCGGGACCGGGGGATGTGGCAATGGCCGCGCCGGGCGGGACCTCCACTGGCGGGGCGCCCACTGCAGTACAGCCACAAGAGAATGCGCCGGTGCTGCAACCGGCGGCTCCGCAGCCGCCGCCGCGCCCGATCGCCACTCGGGTGCAAAGTTCTGCGCCGCAGCATGTGGTTCCAGCGGGGACGGACGCCGCTATCCCGTCGAGCCTAAGGTCGCAGACAGCTTCTTCGACTCCGGAGGCTAGCGGCGCGATGCCGGTCGAGGCCGCGATGTCATCGATTGAGCCGGTGAATTTGCCGGAGCCTGCGGCGTGGGCACTGCTGACGCGGCCGGTTGATCCGGTATATCCCGACACGGCAAAAGCCAGCGGGCAGCGAGGTAGCGTGGTGTTGCAGGTGCTGATCGGGCGCGACGGCGCGGTGCAGGACGCGAAGTTCCTGCAAGGATCGCTGGTATTTGCCCGGGCGGCGATCGACGCCGTGAAACAGTGGAGATTCAAGCCTTATACGTTGAATGGCCGGGCGGTTGCGGTGAAAAGCTTGATAACGCTGAATTTCAAGCCTCCGGCGTAGGTAAGTCCGGGTAACGAAGCTGAGCCTGAAACGTCTAATTCTCGTGTGCCATGCCGAATTTGTGGGCGGTTACCGGCGAGGCGCGAATCCGTGCAGCCGGCAGGCGAAAACCAGCATCTACCAGATATAATGGGGGCAAGGTCCTCAGGAAGTAACTCTTTTTCCAGAAACGAAAAATATCGATGTCCATGAAAACTAAAGCTGCGATTCTGGTTTCGTCTTTTGCCGTGTTGCTGTTTGTGGTGGTGGGTTCGCTGGGGGGCGTGCATGCCTCCTCGGGCGACGGCTCCTACCGGCAGATGCAGGTCTATAGCGAAGTGCTGTCACGGGTACAGAGTGAGTACGTGGAAGATCCGAACATTCCCAAGGTGACTGACGGCGCCTTGCACGGCTTAGTGGAGTCGCTGGACGCCAACTCCAGTTACCTGACGCCCGCGGCCTACAAGGCATTCAAGGCGCACAAGTCGGCGGCCAAGGGAGAGATTGGGGCGACGGTATCGAAGCGCTTTGGATATGCGGACGTGGTTTCTGTGCTGCCAGGATCGCCAGCGGAGAAAGCTGGGATCGAAGCGACGGACATCTTCGAATCGATTGAAGGCCAGAGCACGCGGGATATGTCGCTGCCTGAGATTCGTGACGCGCTGGCGGGCACTCCGGGATCGACGGTGAATATTTCCGTGGTGCGGGCACGCAAAGCCGAGCCACAGAAGATGGTGATCACGCGCGACGTGGTGAGCATTCCTCCGGTTTCCGACAAGATGCTGGAGGATGACATCGGCTACATCAAAGTGGACGCTTTGACCAAGGGCAAAGCGCAGGAGATTGCGGCGAAGATCAAGTCGCTGGAAAAATCGGGAGCGAAGAAGCTGGTCCTGGATTTGCGGAATACGTCGGATGGAGAAGAAAGCGAGGGCGTAGCCACCGCCAATCTTTTCCTGAACCACGGCACCATCACCTATCTGCAAGGGCAGAAGTTTCCGCGAGAGGCGTTCAATGCCGATCCGGCGAAAGCTGTGACTGCGCTTCCTCTGGCTGTGTTGGTGAACAGGGGAACGGCGGGGGCGGCTGAGGTGGTGGCGGCGGCCATCCTGGAGAATGCCCGCGGCGACGTGGTGGGCGACAAGACGTTCGGAGACGGATCGGTGCAGAAGACGATCGATCTTCCGGACGGAGGCGCACTGATTCTCTCCGTGGCGAAATATTATTCGCCCAGCGGGAAGGCGATTCAGGAGACCGCGGTGACACCTAATGTTTTAGTGGCCGACGAAGCGGACAACGTAATCTCCGACGATGAAGACGCCGAACCTTCCGCGCCGGAAGCAGAGGAAAAGCCGAAGAGCACGCAGGATGATCAATTGCACAAGGCCATCGAGGTGTTAAAGAGCCGGACGAACTAGGCGTCTATTTGACTTTGGATTTCGTCGCGCACCGTGAGGTGCGCGATTTCTTTTTGCGTCCGCTTCTCTGCGACCGTGCGATCGTTGGTCTCCGCTCGGGATAAACACTTCCGACCCCTTTGCGGTACCAGAGCGGTTGACGCCCTGCTATTCTGAAGCCAACTCGCCATGAAGTCGCTCTATGAAGATCTTCCGCCGGTGGAAATTGCCGGACGGAAGTTTGTGGGCCGCGTGTTGTTCGGCCTGCTGGTGCTGGTTTCCGCCCTGGTGGGAGCGACCGCCGGATTGTTGCTGGTCTACACCACAGACTTGCCGCAGGTGGAGGCTCTGGAAGCGTACCGGCCGAGTTCGATTACGGAGTTGTACGACGACCACGAGCGCGTGATTGGATCGTTTGCCCTGCAGCGCAGGGTGGTGGCTGGGTATGACGATTTTGCGCCGGTCTTGCGGGATGCCTTGGTTTCTATCGAAGACAAAGATTTTTACCGGCACTCGGGAATAAATTTCTGGCGCATTGTGGGAGCGGCGTACCGCGATATTGAGTCCGGCGGCAAGGTGCAGGGCGCATCGACGTTGACCATGCAACTGGCGCGCAATCTTTTTCTTTCCCCCGACCGCTCGTTTCATCGCAAGGTGCAGGAGGCGATGCTGGCGATTCAAATCGAGCGGCGCTTCACCAAGCCGCAGATCTTCACGCTATACGCCAATCAGATTTTCCTGGGACACGGGGTGTACGGGTTCGAGGCGGCATCGGAATACTACTTCAGCAAGCCGGCGCGAAAACTTTCGCTGGCGGAAGCGGCGCTGCTTGCCGGTCTGCCCAAAGGTCCGGGGATTTATTCGCCGATCAACCATCCCGAGCGCGCGATGAAGCGCCGCAATCTTGTGATTGATGCCTTGCTGGAAGATGGAAAAATTACGGCGGCGCAGGCGGCGGACGCACGGTCCGCGCCGGTGGTTCTGCATCTGCAGCACGATCCCAACTCGCTGGCGCCTTATTTTGTCGAGGAGATACGACGGTATTTGGAAAATAAGTATGGGGCCGACCAGGTGCATGAAGGTGGATTGAAGGTGTATACCTCGCTGGATGTCGATTTGCAAAAGTCGGCGAACCAGGCCGTTTTAGATGGTCTGGCGGCCTACGAGCGGCGACATGG